>CAZYHE010000141.1:0-9311 GCA_964647225.1 uncultured Anaerolineales bacterium | reverse complement strand
TTTGTTTTGGATTAATTATCTAATATATCACGGTAATGCCGATAGGAATGACGAAGCCGTTTCGACGCACCCACCTGGCCGTCCGGTATTACGGAGCAAGATAACGAGCCAAAGCACCATGGAGATGCGTTTCGATTTCATGCTGTGCGCGCTGCACATCACGGGCTAACATGGCCTCAACAATGCGCATGTGCTCGCGCACCGTTGTCGCATATACAGCGGGGTTCCGGGATACGATAGTCGCCTGCGCCCAGTCTACCAGATCACGGAGGCCCTGCATGATCTCGATGACCTTTGCATTGCTGCAATAACGCATCAGCAGATCGTGTACCATGTAGTCGCGCGTCACTAGCAAGGAGCTATCGTTTGTCTGTTGGTGGATTGTTTCTGCTTCCTGGTAGGAGCGAAGCACGCGCTCCAACTCAGCAGTCGGGGCCAGCAGCGTGGCAGACTTCGCCGCCAGGACTTCCAGCGCAATCCGGACCTCGAAGACATCCTGAAATGTGGCCGTATCCAGTTCGGTGACGAAAACGCCGCGGCGCGGCAAAACTTTGACGAATCCCTGACTTTCGAGGTGGCGAATGGCGTCGCGAACCGGCGTATAGCTCACGTTCCACTTGGCAGCCAGTTCCTCGTGGGAGATGCGCTGTCCCGGTATCAGGCGGCCGGAGATGATCTCGGCTTTCAGGGCCTGTTCAACCTGATCGCCGAGGGGGGTCGTATCTACGGTAACAGGGATGACCATGCGTTCGATCCTTAAGCCGCACCGGACACCGCAGGCTGTAATTATCGTGGATAAATTATGTAATGTGTGATATATCAAGGCCAATAATAGCATAGCTTCACGCAAGTGTCAAATTCGAGATTGCAGATGCACCGGCTCAAGGGGGCGGCACTCGCCGGCGGTTTTGCGCTATGCCCCGCGCTAGGCCCAATTTGCGCATTCGGGAAGGTTGCACTATAATAGCCCTTGTCCAAGCCGTCTATCCACCGACGGCTAACTTTATTTGTGGCTGTCCCCCTGGCGCCGGCGGCGCTTCTTTTTTTGCCGCGCCGGCGCGGAGCGTGGGAAGCCGCAAGCTAATGCACGATGTAGTTTGAGGAACAACGTTCATGCAAGATTCGCACAGTACTTACCTGACGGCCGAGGGGATCACGAAGCTCCAAGAAGAGATGGATCACCTGAGCTCTGTCCGCCGCTCTGAAATCGCGCGCCAGATCGCCGAGGCCAAGGCGGATGGTGACATCTCCGAAAATGCCGGGTACGAGGAAGCCAAGAACGCACAGGCGTTCAACGAGGGCCGGATCCTCACACTCAAAAACATTCTTATGAACGCCATCGTGATCCGTGAGAATGGCTCCAAGGAGACGGTGGATGTCGGGTGCAAGGTCACGATCCGCGATGTGGCTTTCGGCGATGAGGAGACCTACGCGATCGTCGGCACCACCGAGGTGGACCCCAAGAACGGGCGCATCTCGCTGAAGTCGCCGATCGGCCGGGCGCTGATGGGCCACCGGATCGGCGAGACCGTGGATGTCCAGACGCCGAGCGGCAGCGTCGAATTCGAGATTGTTAAGATCGGCTGAGGACGGTAACTGTGGACGAAAACGATCTCAACGAACAGCAACTCCTCCGCCGGCAAAAGCTGAGCGAGCTTCAGGCCGCGGGACGCGATCCCTATGTGCCGCGCCTGCCGTGGCCGCGCACCCACACCGCCGCCGAGGCCACCGCGGCACATGCCGCCGGCCAACTGGCCGCGGGCCAGGAGGTCGGGCTGGTGGGCCGGCTGATGACGGTGCGCAACATGGGCAAGGCCTCTTTCGCCCATATCGAAGATGGCAGCGGCCGCATCCAAATCTACGTCCGGCGGGATATCGTCGGCGAAGCGGTCTACGACGAGCTGTTCAAGAAGACGGTGGATCTGGGCGATTTCGTGGCGGTCCAGGGGATCATGTTCACCACGCGCACGGGCGAGCCGACCTGCGAGGCGCGCAGCCTGGCGCTGATTGGCAAGACGCTCAATCCGCTGCCCGATAAATGGCACGGCGTGCGCGATGTCGAAACCCGTTACCGCCAACGCTATGTGGATCTGCTCGCCAACCCCGAAGTGCGCGATGTCTTCATCACGCGTGCGCGTATCGTCAAGGCGATCCGCCGCTACCTGGACGACAACGGCTTCCTGGAAGTCGAGACGCCGGTGCTCCAGCCGATCTACGGCGGCGCGGCCGCGCGGCCGTTCGTCACGCATCACAATCAGCTCGACCAGGACCTTTTCCTGCGGATCAGCTTTGAGCTTTACCTCAAGCGGCTGCTGGTGGGCGGCTACGAGCGGGTCTACGAGATCGGCCGCGATTTCCGCAACGAGGGGATCAGCTTCAAGCACAACCCGGAGTTCACGCAGCTTGAGTGGTATGAGGCGTACACCGATTATCACGGCGTGATGCGCCGCGTCGAAGAGCTGCTCGTCGCCATCGCCCAGGAGTTGGGCAAGGGCCTGACGATCAGTTTCAACGGCCAGACGATTGACCTGACCCCGCCGTGGCGGCGCATCACCATGCGCGATGCGATCCACCAGGCGACCGGGATTGACTATCAGGCGCACCCCACCGGCCGCGACCTGGCCGACGCCATGCTGGCGGCCGGCCTGCGGCCCGAACAGGTGGCGTCGCGGGGCAAGTTGATTGACCAGCTTTTCGGCGACCACGTCGAGCCGGGGCTGATCCAGCCGACCTTCATCATGGATTACCCGGTGGAGATCAGCCCGCTGGCGAAGAAGAAGGCGGACGATCCGACGACGGTCGAGCGGTTCGAGTATTTCATCGCGGGGATGGAGTGCGGCAACGCGTTCACCGAGTTGAACGACCCGATTGACCAGCGCGCCCGCTTCGTGGAGCTGCGCGACGCCGTGGCCGACGCCGACGAAAACAGCCATCCGCTGGATGAAGACTTCCTGAATGCGCTCTCCTACGGAATGCCGCCCACCGGCGGCTTCGGCACCGGCATTGACCGCCTGACCATGCTCTTTGCGGACAAGCAAACCATCCGCGAGGTGATCCTCTTCCCGCACCTGCGGACGAGCTGAGGCGCGGGCAGGGGTCAGGCGTCAGGAGTCAGGCATCAGGTATCAGGAGTCAGGCATCAGGTATCAGGAGTCAGGCGCCTCACTACCCGACAAATTGGCGTAGCATAGGGCCTTGTGCCCGCCGGGGTGTATCTTCACTTGCGAGAACGCCCACAAGGGGCTACGCTACGCCTGCCGGGTCATGAGATCAGGCGTCAGGCGACCATCGTGGTTTTGACAACTCGCGAGAGTTGGCTATAATAGCAGGTGTTGCGGGTATAGTTCAGCGGTAGAACGCAACCTTCCCAAGGTTGATGTCAGGGGTTCGAGTCCCCTTACCCGCTCTTGGTCTCCCCCAGGTTGATCACCATGTCGTCGTCTTCCCTTCTACACGCGCGTTATGTTCACACCAATCTGATCGCGACCGACTGGCAGGCGCTCGCCCGCTTCTATGAGACGGTCTTCGGTTGCGTGCGGGTGTTGCCGGAGCGCGATCTGGCCGGCCCAGCAATGGCGGCCGGCACGGGCATCCCGGCCGCGCGCCTGCGCGGGGTACACTTGCGCCTGCCGGGCTATGACGCGTCCGGCCCGACGTTGGAGATCTTCACCTACGACCAGCTTGCCGAGCGATCTCCGACAGCCGCCAACCGGCCCGGCTTCGGGCATCTGGCGTTCAGCGTGGCCGATGTCGCGGCGGCGCGGGCGGTCGTGCTGGCAGCCGGCGGCCAGCCGGTGGGGCAGGTGGTGACGGTGGCGGTCAGAGGCGGCGGCAACGTCACCTGGTGTTATGTCACCGACCCCGAAGGCAATATCCTCGAACTCCAGAGTTGGTCGGCGGCGGCAGAATAGCGCCGCGCGGCGATCAGCAGGCGTCATACCTCGGCGCGCCTCCTCGCGCGTACAGTATCAGAGCGCCCCACGAGATACCTCCCGCGGATTCATCTCAGGCAGACTCGACCAGCCGATCACGCTGCTGGTTTCAAGATGTTGATGGCCCGCGCGGCCAGCACTGCCAGGATGATCAGCGAGAGACCGGCCTGAATCATCATCAGCAGCTTGGCGCGGCGCGAGAGCGGCGCGGTGTCGGTCGGGCTGAACGCGGTGCTGGTGGTGAACGCCAGGAAAAGATAGTCGGCGAAGCGCGGCTGCCAGCCCGCGTAGCCCACAATCTCGCCTCCACGCTGCGGAAAGAGGAAGTGAACGCCCGCGCCCGCCGCCCGCGCCCGCGCATGTTCCCCGTCAATCGTCCAGTACCAGCAGGCGAAGACCAGGACGTTGGCCGCCCACACCAGCGCCGCGTCCCAAATCAGCCCGGCCACATCGCCCTCGCGATAGGCCAGGGTGTAGATCAGGATGCCCATGCTGACCAGCAGCGTGATGGTCGCGGTCACCATCCCGAAGTAGAGCAGCCCGCGGGTGAGGCGGATGTAGCCGGCGAGCCAGCAGATGAGCGTCAGCCCCAGCAGCACGAGGGTGGGCCAGCTCATCAGCGTGTCGTCCAGGACAGTGGCGATCTCCTCGATCTCCGGCACGAACTTGCCCGCTGCCTCGAAGACTTCCAGGCTGTACCAAATCAGGTTCGCCAGCGCCAGCACGGCGACCACGGCCAGGGGCAGCCGCCAGAACGAGCCTGGGGCGGCGCGCCCCAGCCACGAACGGAGCGCCCCGCCCCGCTCCGACAATGATTCGATCCTCATGTTTGCCATCCTGATCTTGTAATCTTCACATGAACTGCGCCGCCGCTCAGTCCTTGTCGTTGGCCGTGTATTCCGCGTCCGCGACGCCATCGCCGTCCGTGTCCACTTCGATCACCAGGCCGGCCCCCTGGCCGCCCCATCTCGCGTAGTTGATGGTGAGCCGCGCGCCGGCCGGCAGGGCCAGCTCATCCGTGTAGAATTCTTGCACGCTGGCGTCATCGTAGCGGGACAGCGCCAGGTTGAACGCGCCGCCGCTGGTCAGTTTGCCGGCATTGACGACCAGGTCGCCGGCCAGCACGTCCAGCACGACGGTGATCAGGCCGCCGCCGCGCATGTCGGCGCCTTGCAGCTCGAAGTAGTAGTCGGCCACGGGCTGCTCGATGCCGATGACGATGTTCGGCGCTTCGCTCCGCGCGGTCTCGTAGGTCAAGATCCCCGCGGCCGGCGCGAAGCGGACGGTGTCCACCTGGCCGGGTTCCAGCGAGATGCCCTCGACGCCGAAGCTGTAGCCGGGACCGATCAGCACCAGGTCGCTGGCGCTCTCCTGCGCCAGGTTCCGGCCGTCGAGCGTGATGGTGACGTTGACCCCCTGTGGCAGCCAGTAGGTCGGCTCCGGGTCATCCGCCAGGGGCGTCGCGGTCTTGAGCCGGACGCTCCTGGCGCCGGGGATTTCGTTGACCCACCGCCCAGCCACGTAGCCCAGCCGCCGGCCGCCGTCGTCGCGCAGCAGCAGGTGGCCGTCGCCATCGAGAAAGACCTGGTTGTAACGCGGCGCGGGGGCCGCCAGCCCGCGGCTCGCCTTGCCGCTCGCCTCCCCCGCGCAGAACGGGCACGCCTGCCGGGTCAGCCGGGCCGAGGTCGGCGTCAGATCGAGGGTCTGCGTGCCGGCATTCCCCTCGTACAACTCCGACTGCGCCTGCGGGTTGACTGCGGCTTCGTAGCTCCAGGTGTTGGTCTGGCCGTCCAGCACCACGCGGCGCACCTCTTTGGGATAGTTGTTGTCGTAGACCAGGATCGCGGTGCGGCCATCCGCCTGGGCCGCGATGGCGAAGGGGGTCACCGCGTGGCCGTCGCTGCCGTCGGGTTTGTAGACGCCGATGGTGTAGGTCTCGCGGCCGGGCGCCATCTCTCCCAGGCGCGCCAGGATTTCGTTGGGCGTGCCCTTGATGATGCGGTCGGCGGTCGGGGCCGTGGCCTGGGTGGCCCACCAGTAGGCGATCTCGCGTTGGAGCGCGGGGTTGTCGAACGCCAGGTCAACGGCGTTCCGGCCGCCGAAGAGGGTTTCGGTGACCTGGTCGGTGTACATCAGCAGGCTGAGCACGGCCATGCCCTCGCAGTGGCCGCCCTTCATGTCGCCGTTGACCTGCTCCATCCACTGCTGGCCGGGGGGCGTCAAGATGCAGCGGCCAGCGGTCAGCGTGGCGCAGACTTGGTCGCCGAACAGCCGGCGCACCTCGACCGCGGTGAGGTTCTGCACGTTCGGTTCATCGCTGTAATTCTCGAAGTTGAAGCCGTGTACTTCGGGCCGGAAGCCCAGGTCTGTGATCATGGCCGTGGCGGCCGGCAGCGGTGCGGCTGCGGTCGGCGCATCCGCGGCGGGCGGCTCGACGGCCGCCGGGCCGCTGCTGCAGCCAGCCAGCGCCGCGCCCACGATCAGCAGGAGCGCACAGCAGAGGGCGATGCGGTAGTTCATGGATGATCCTCGTGCAGGTTTCTTTCCTGCCAATGGCTGAATCGCGGCATTTGGGGTAAAATGACTTACGCTGTGAAGAAAAGCCTGGGGAGGCGCACCGTGAACAAGACCGATATCGAAATGCTGTATCGCTACAACGACTGGGCCAGGCGCCGTGTGCTGGCGCAGGCCGCGCTGGTCAGCCCAGAGCAGTATGCCGCGCCCGCGCTTGTGCCGATGGGCAGCTTGCGCGGCACGTTGGTTCACGACCTGTCGGCTGAGGTGACGTGGCGCCGGCGTTGGCAAGGGGAATCGCCCGTCGCCCCGTTGAGCGAACGCGAGCTGCCCACCTGCGAGGCGCTGCACGATCGCTGGGAGGCGGAGGGGCGGGCACTGTGGGACTTCATCGCCGGCCTGACCGACGCCGACCTGGGCCGCACCGTGGACTACAAAACCATGAAGGGCCAACCGATGCGGAATGTGCTCTGGCACCTGATGGCCCACCTGGTCAACCACGGCACCCAGCACCGCGCGGAGGCGGCGATGCGGCTCACCGACTGCGGCCGCTCGCCGGGCGATCTGGATCTGGTCGTGTTCCTGCGCGAAGATGAATCCTGATTCCGCTCACGGAGTGCTCTTGGGTTGCTTTTCCTGCTTCTTGTCAGCCTTTAGCTTCTCTCTGTTTACCTTCTGTTTCTGATCCTTGTCCTTGTCCTTTTTCCCGCCCTTGTCTCCCATTGCGTATCTCCTTTCCAGAGTGTGTTCTGCTGCTGCCCACATCCTACCATGCCGCCTTGTCGGCGTCAAGTCGCAAAAAGACCCGCCGTGCTACACTCCGGTCGCCTCCCTGCCGATCCGCTGCTGAACGCGTGACGCCAGGAACGTCAGCCACGGCGACGGCTGCTTCTTGTCCGCAAACGACCAGCCCCGCCACGCCTGGTACATCGAGCCGGCGGTGTAACGCCCGGCGGCATCGGCCTGGCTGGTGATCGCCGCGACCATCTCGCCGAAGCGGGGATCGGCGTGGACGAAGGGGAACCGGCTGAGCACATCGGTCACGTGGAGGATGTCGTACCAGACGAAGGGATACTTGAGCTTGCGGAAGTCGCTCCCGACCCCAAACAGGTAGTACTTGACCTCGGCCCGGCGCGCCCAGTGGCCCAGCAGCATCTCGACGCCCCGGCGCGTCGCGGGGCTGTCGAGATATTCGGGGACGAGCGACAGCGCCTTCAGCGCATAGACGTTAGCGATGGGGCACGGATCGGCCTTGCGCCCCGGCCCGCGGAACCGGCCCAGTTCCGGCCCGCAGCGGCAGCGCCAGCCGCCTTCTTCGGAGAGGGCGAGGAGGTGGGCAATGGCGCCACCTACCCCCCCGCCCCCCTTGCCTCCCTGGGAAGGGGGAGCTTGCTGCGCCCCTCTCCTGGCAGGAGCGAGGCTGGGGGTGAGGTCCAGCGCCAACATCGCATACAACAGCGTCGGCGCGTCGCACAGCACCCAACTCCAGACATCCTCGCCCGTCCCGCCGAACGCGGGCGCGACGTTGAGCACGCTCAACAGCGCGCCATCTGCGGCCTGGTGCGCCAGCACGGCCGCGACCGCAGCATCCACGCCCGGATCGGCCGCGGCCAGGCCAAAGTCGGCCAGCGTACACAGCGCGTAGATCGGATGGCCCGCGTCGTTGTGGCGCAAAATCGGCCGGCCCGGCCACGTCGCGGCTTGGGCGATGAGCGCCTGGACGCCCGGATGCGCCAACAGCGCGGCGCGCGCCGCGGTCACTTCGGCATCATCCTCTGGCCGGCCCAGCAGATCACACAGCGTGCGATAACGCGTCCACGGCTCCGGCGAATCCAGCAGCCATTGCGTCACCGTGTTCATCGCGCCTCCTATTCAGGCAGCAGCTTCTCCAACTCCTTCCGGCAGAGGTAGTGATACGAGAAGAGCCGGCCGTCGCGCACGATGCCGAACGTGCCGTAGGGGCTGGGAGACAACGACTGCGCCTCTTGCGCGGAGGTCAGCTCGACCGCCCGCGCCGGGATGCCGCGCTCGGCGGCGATCTGCAACACGTCGGTGGTAGCATCCTCGATGTACGGGCACTGCGGCGTGCGAATGACGGTGAAGCCCTCACCGAAGGACGCCTGCCGCGCCGCCCAATCGGTGGGGAAAGTCGGGTGGGGCGCATCGCCGAAGGAGTGAACGAGCAGCCGGAAGGCGGGCGGGGCTTTTGCGCTTGCGCTGACTGCACCGGCGCAGGCGCAGACATCCACCTGCTCGAACCCGTTCTTCAGGAAGAGTTGCTTGCCCGCCAGCCAGACCCCGTCGCTGGCGACCATGACCACGCCGCGCTGGCCCTGGGCGCGGGCCGCGTCCAGGCTGGTCTGCAAAAGCCGCGTGCCGTGCCCCTTCCCCTTGCCCTGCCCCACCACCCACAGGCAATGGATCACCAGGTAGCCCGGCGCGTCCACCGCGCGCCAGGCGAATTCGCCGGGGATGGTTTCGATGAAGCCCACGGTCCGGCCGCCGGTCTCGTGGAGCATTTTGATCTGCAAGCCTTCAGCGAAGCGCGCCGCCAGCCACGCCCGCTTCTGGCGGTAGCCGGGCGACTTGGGCTTGCTCATGTAGCAGAAAAAGCCGAGCCGGTCCACATTCCCGGCGTCCACCGTGATGATTTCGAAGCCGTCCGCCATTGGATGCCTCCATTCTTGTGCATGAGTGATCCGACGTGCGACGTATTGCGTATTGCGTATTGCGTGTCCCTTGTCTACCTATCTACTTGTCTACCTGTCTACTTGTCTACCTGTCTCCCAATCTACCAATCTACCAATCTACTTGTCTACTTGTCTACTTGTCTCCCAATCTACCAATCTACTTGTCTCCCAATCT
>CAZYHE010000140.1:7627-9333 GCA_964647225.1 uncultured Anaerolineales bacterium | reverse complement strand
GTTGGCCGGGGTCTCGATCAGGCCGCCTTCCACCGTGCCATCCAGGCGGATGCTGCCATCGCAGCGGAGTTGCCCGCTGAAAGTCGCCCGCGCGCCGATGATCACCTCGATCTGATCGGGATGCGGGCGGGAATCACGTCGAAATACCATAGCTCGTCCTCTGATTGGTAATTGGATATTTGGTCATTCGCCCTGCGCTCGCTTGATCACCGCGCGCTCTTCTTCTGTCAACTGATAGCTCGTCTGCCAGGCCACCAACGGTTTAGCGTACACGCGCGTCACCTCGCGGCTGTGCAGGCTGCTGATCACCACACCGCTGCCCGCCTCGTCGGTCAGCGCCAACGCAAAGCTCTGGTCGCCGCCGGTGTCGCGAAAGGGATTGAAGCGCAAGAAGCCGACGCGCTGCAGGTGGGTGCGGTTGTTGCGTTCGAGGCGCATCACCAGCATGTCCAACTCCTGGACGCGCCGCGTCGCCTGCTGCACCTGGCCCACGTGGTCTTCCAGGATCGCCTCCAGGCTGCCGCCCTCTGTACCCGCGGTCAGCGCCAGGTAACGCTGCTCCACGCGCTTCAGCCGGATCGCCAGCCAGACCGCGAGGCCGATGGCGACCGCCGCCGCCACGACAGCCACGAACGAGACGATAGGGATCAGGTAGTTTGTCACTTGCAGCATCTCTCACTGTTTGCTGAGCAGGGAGCTGATGGATTCGCCCGAATGGATGCGGCCAATCACGCGGGCCAACAGCTCGGCCACCGAGACGATGGTGATCTTCTTGTGATTACGGATCGCTTCCGGCTGGCAAATCGTATCAGAGATCACCACGCGCTTGATGCGATCATCCCGGTTGATGCGTTCGAGCGCTGAGGGCAGCAGCACCCCGTGGGTGATCGCCATGTGGACCTCCGGCAAGGCGCCGGCTTTGATCAGGCCATCCACTTCATCCAGGACGCTGCCGCCAGCAATCACATCGTCAATGATAATGGGGATCTTGCCCTGGATGTCGCCGACCACATGCGTCGCCTCCACGCGGTCAGCCTCTTGGCGACGCTTGTGCATCACCACCAGGGGCAGATGCAGCCGCTCGGCATACGAGCCGGCGAACTTCGCCCGCCCCACATCCGGCGACACGACCGCGGCATTGCAAAATTCCTCACATTCAAAATAGGCGGCCAGAACCGGCAAGGCGGAGAGCGGATCCACCGGCACCCGGAAGAACCCCTGCGTCGCGGGCGCATGAACATCGAAGTAGATCACCCGGCCGACCCCCATCGCCTCAAGCATGGTGGCGACGACCCGGGCGCTGATCGCCTCACGGCCCTTCGCCATCCGCTCCTGGCGGCCATACGGATAGTAGGGGATCACCGCCGTGATCTCGTGCGCGGAGGCGCGCCGGAACGCATCCACGTAAAGCAGCAGTTCCATCAGGTGGTCGTTGACCGGCGCCGAACACGGCTGGATGATGAAGACATCCTGATCGCGCACCGCCTCGTCAATCGAGACATGGATCTCGCTGTCTTTCAGCCGGGTTGTGGTGCAATTGCCCAGTTCAGTATCCAGGATGCGCACCACCGCCTCGGCCAGCGGACGATTGGCCGAACCGGCAAACACGCGCAGTGGATGTGTGCTCATTGATCTCCCTCCATTTGCTCCGCGTCCGGGCAGTATGATAACATCGAGGGGACAGACTGGCAAAACGGGGGCATCGG
>CAZYHE010000140.1:1836-7527 GCA_964647225.1 uncultured Anaerolineales bacterium | reverse complement strand
CGCCAACGGTCCTGGCGCTGCGCCAGCACGGCCACGGCAAGCTCATCGGCGTAGGCGCGGCGCTGGGCCGCGCCGTCGAAGTCCCAGGTATGCACGAAGGTCGCGAGGGTCTGGCTCAACGTCGGGCTGCCGGCCAGGCCCACCAGCGGCTCATCCAGCCCGATCGGCCGGAAGCGCCCCTCGCCGGCCGCGCTGCGCGCCACCAGTTCCGCATAGACCGCCCGGATCGCCGCGTCGGTGCGCAGCGAGTCGGTGTAGGTGTAGAATTCGCGGCCATGCACATCGTCGGCCTGCGGATTGTGCGGATGATAGTCGCACGCCGGCACGCTCGGATCGAACGGCGGCGTCGTATGCGTGGCCCAGGGCTGGCCCAACGCGTCCATCGCCGCGATGCAATCCAGGTGGGAATAGGCATCGGCCAGGGCGTGCAGATAGGTTGCGAAGGCCTCCAGCGAGCCAGCAGTCATCGGCACGGTGATCACCACCGACCGAGTGTAGAGGCAGCTTGCGCCCATCACGGTCATTGAGTTTGGGCCGCCCCAAGCATACGCCTCGTAGCCGATCAGCCTGTCAGTCGTTCCCCAGCCCCACTCGCGCAGCGCGCCGATTTCAGCCGCGTTCTGATGCGGGAAATGGAAAAAGGGTGAATAGACGCCGAAGCGCGTCGTGACGCTGGTCGAGATCACGATGTCGCCCTCGCGCGGCCAGAGCACCTTGGTGTGGAGTTTGCCCGCGCAAACGACATCCGGGTCGGGCGGGGGATAGAACGCGCCGCCGCCGTTCGTATAGGAGATCGCGTCACCCGGCCCCAGCGCCTCCGAATCCACCAGTTGGTTCCAAATCTGAAGCGCGATGCTGTCGCTGACGCTGAAACCGGCCGCCAACGCCAGGACGTAGGTCAAATCGTTGTGGATGGTGCTGATTTCTTCGTCCGTCAACGCGCCCGAAACCGGATCGCGGAAGGTCAGCGGCTCTTCCGCGAACGCCAGCGCCAGGATCGCGCCGGCGAAGAGCGCCAGCACCGTCGCGGCCGACAACGCCAGGCGGCGCACACGCGGGGAAATGATCGTCTGAAACATAGCTATCCTCGCCGTACCATGACCGACAGGACACCGCCGGTGGGCCGAAAGCCGAGCGCCTCATAGAGATGGCGTGACACGATGTTGCTCTGCTGGGTGTTGAGCGACACGCCCGCTGCGCCCACTCCGGCGGCATAGTGGAGCGCGTCGGCCACCAACTGGCGGCCGATCCCCTGGCCCTGACTGGCGGGGTGCGTCGCCACGCGGATGAGCTGGGCATGGCCGTCGGTGGCATTCAGTGTGGTCAGCGCAAAGCCGCGCGCGCGGCCATCTCTTTCAGCCACGACCGCACGATCCGCGGTCATCAGCCAAGTCAACACGGTGCGTTGATCGTAGCGCCAGAGCGGCCCGAAGGCGGCCGCGTTCAGATCGAGGACGACGCCCGCCTGGGTGGCTTTCGCATCGCGCAAGATCGAGACGGGCGGGGACGGCGGCAACGGGCCATGATTGGTCCGCGCGTAGCTGAGCACGCGATCCATCTCGCGGAAGCCGCCCTCGGCCAGCGCGTTGATGAGCCAACCTTCGGCAGTCAGGCACACCAGGCCGGTGATCGGCGGCGCGCCCGCGCGCTCGGCTGCGCCCGCCAGGAGCCGGCGCATGACCTCCCCGACCGAAGCGTCGGCCGATACCGCGACGAGCGTCGCATCCACCCATTGCTCGGCCGGCCCATCCGCGCGCGCGGGCGCGCGCGGCGATAGGCCCAGGAAGCCGATCGCCTCATCGCCGCGCATAGCGATCAGGCTGGCCCCGTTGCTGAGGAGCGCGACCTGCTCCTCGACCGCCAGAACGCCGTGCCGGCGCCAGGTGCCCGCCAGCAGCGCAGCCAATGCCGGCCGATCGGTCGGGATCGCGCGCCTGACCGCCGGGTCTTCAACCTTCCGCCGCAACCACCAGTTCATGGGGCAAGTATGCCATAGAAATGAGCGAATCAGCGAATCAGCGAATCGGCAAATCGGCGAATCCCCAAGAACGCCCTTCGTTCATTCATCATTCATCACTCATCATTCACGTTCTCCGCCCGCACCCGCCCGCCTTCCATCAGCCAGAGGGTCGTCGCCAGGCGGTCAATGAAGTAGCGGTCGTGGACAACGGCGAGGACGGCGCCCTCGAAGCGCGCCATGGCGCGTTCGAAACTCTCACGCGACGGGATATCCAGGTGGTTGATCGGCTCGTCGAGCAGCAGGAAGTTGCAACCGCGCACGGCCAGGAGCGCCAGCGCCAACCGGCTGCGCTCGCCAAAGCTCAGCCGGCCGACCGGGACGAACACCTCATCGCCCGCAAACAGGAAGTAATGCAGGAAGCTGCGTGCCTCGGTTTGATCCAGGGGCGCTGCCTGCCGGATCAGTTCCAGCGGCGTGGCGGCTGGGTCGAGGGTCTCCTGCTCCTGCGCCATGTAGCCCAGGCGCACCCCGCGGCCCAGGTGAATCTCGCCCGCCCACGGCTGCAATTGCCCGGTGATGCAGCGCAGCAGGGTGGTCTTGCCCGTGCCGTTCGGGCCGACCAACACAGCGCGCTCGCCATAGCCCAGGTGCAGGTTCACCTCATCGAACAGCACCCGCTCACCGAATCCCATGCGGAGGTCGCGGACATACAGCACATCCTGGCCGCTGCGCGGGGTGTCGGCGAATTCCAGCTTCATCTTCCAGGCCAGGCCGGGCTTATCCACCACCTCCTCGCTCGCCAGCATCCGCTCGAGCCGCGCCTTCTGGACGACTGCGTGGCGGGCCAGGTCTTTGGCGATGCGCCGCCAGTGGAAGTGGATCGTCGTCTGCTCGATCCCTTTCGCCTGGTTGCTGAGCTTGCGGATCGAGGCTTCGAGCTTCTGCGCCCGCTCCTGCTGCTCTCGGAAGGTCGCCCACTGCTTTTCCAGCGCCCGGTCGAGGGTCGCCGCGTAGTCGGTGTACGTGCCGGCGTAGATGCGCAGCGCGTGCGACACGTCGTCCAGCGCCAGGACGCGGTTGACGGTGCGGTCGAGGAAAGCCCGGTCATGCGACACGACGAGCACGGCGCCGGGGTAGCGGCCCAGGTATTCCTCCAGCCATTCGAGCGCGACGATGTCCAGGTGGTTGGTCGGCTCGTCGAGCAGCAGCAGGTCGGGCTGGATGAGCAACAGCCGCGCCAGGCCCAGCCGCGTCTTCTGCCCGCCGCTGAGCGAGGCCACGAGCCGGCTCTGATCCACGCCGGCCAGGCCCAGACCCGCCAGCACCGCGTCGGCATCCGCGACCGAGCTTTCCCCCCCGGCCGCCTGGAACTCGGCCAGCGCGCGGTCATATTCGGCCAGCGCCGCGTCGAGGTGCGCGCCCTGTGCGCCCGCGACCGCCTCGGCCAGCCGCGTCAGCCGCGTCTCGGCAGCCTCGCGCTCGCCATACGCGGCCCGCAGCACATCCCCGACCGTCGCGCCCGCGGCGAATTCGAGCGCCTGGGGCAAATAGCCGATGCGCAATGCTGACCGCGCAAGCTGGACGCTGCCGCGGTCGGCCGCCATCTGGCCGGCCAGGATGCGCAGCAGGGTCGTCTTGCCGCAGCCGTTCGGGCCGATCAGCCCGGCCCGGTCGCCGCGGTTCAGGGTAAAATTGATGCGGTCCAGCACTTTCAGATCGCCGAACCATTTGGTGATCTCGCGAGCTTGCAACATGCTTCTCTCATCTCCCAGCCCGACAAGGGCAAACAAAAACGCCGCGGGCACGAGCGCCCACGGCGTTTATAATGGTCAAGTCACAATAATCAGTAACGATCCCAGCAGGCGCGTGGCTCCGCCACGACCCTGCCCCCCGCCAGCGCAAACGCCGCGGGTCGCAGGTGGTTTCCCACCGACGTGAGAAGCGGAGCAGACCTTAAGCCGAGATCATGTCTAACACGCGTTCACCTCAACGAAGAATCATGCCTACTATACCACGGCTGGCACTGGACGCAAAATTGGCAACCACGCTCCGGCGCCGACTGGATTACGTATTTCACGCGCGCTGCTCACACCCTGAGCCTGGATCGCCCCCGGCTGCCGGCGATTAGCGCGGCGGGGCCAGTTGACGGTATAATGGGCCGTAGTGGGCCGATCCGTCTGGCCGCAAACTGACTTTCCAGGAGCAAGTGATGAAAAATCGTATGCTGGATAAAGCCGCCGGGCTGACGCAGACCGACGCCACCTGGCAGATGGCTGTGCGCCCCGCGCCGGCCTGGATCGAGCCGAAAGGCAAGCCCAAGTATCGGCCCTTCCTGGTGCTGGCGCTCGACACCGGGAGCGGTCTGATCCGCATGTTGAACACCCAGGAGCAGCGCCCGGCGCCCTCCGTGCTCCTATCGCTGCTGGCAACCGCCATGACCAAACCCATGATGGCCGCGGGCGGCCGTTACCGGCCGGCGCGCATCGTGCTGGATGACCGCGACCTGGTGGCGGGGTTGACCGCGCCCCTCGCCGAGATCGGCATCCGCTGCGAATACGCTGCCACGCTGCCGGTGGCCGAGGCGGCGCTGCGCGAAGTGACTGCGCACATGAGTCAAGACGATGGCCGTGCCAGCTTGATCGGCGCGCCCGGCATCACCCAGCCCCTCCTGGCCGATTTCTACGCGGCGGCCGCCGCTTTCTACCAACAGGCGCCCTGGCGCTGGGTAGACAACCTGGCGACCATCGAGGTGCGCTACCCGGCCGATAGCCCCACGGTGCGCTATGCGGTCATCATGGGTTTCGGGGGCCAGGAATTCGGGCTGGCGCTCTTCCCCACCGTGCAGGATGTGCGCCTGCAATACCAGGGCCTCCCGACAGAGCAGCTCATGCGCAAGATGACGGCCTTGAGCGTCACCTACGGCGAACCGGATGTGCTATCGTTCCCCGATCTGGATGCGATCAACGAGCACGGCTGGCCGGTCGCCGGGTCGAACGCCTACCCGCTGATGATGAAAAGCGTCCCGCCGGGCGAGTTGCGGCCGCTGAGCGTCGCGGAGCTGGCGCTCTTTGCGGCGACTCTGCGCACCCTGCCCGATTTCGTGGCGCAACACCGCCAGGCCGCCAGTTCTGCGCTAAAAGCCGCCGAAGCGAGCTATCCCCTCACCAACGTGCATGCCAACCAGCGCATCGCCTATCTTTTCCCGGCGCGCATCCCGGAATTGGACGGGATGCGCCAGGCCGCGGCGTTGAACGACCAAGAGCTGGAGGAGATGATCGCCCAGTGGCACCATGACGAACCGTCGCACGCCTTCGCACGTCAAGTCGGCGTATTGCTGCTCGACTTTATGAACACCCTGGAAGACACGGGGCTGTCGGAGCAAACGCTGCGCAAACACGAAGCGAACGCCTGGCTGATCGGCAAGTTCACCTGCGACTTCCGCAGCGACCGGCCGTTCACCCCGGAGCTCTTCGTGGGCGCGCCCGCCTACCTGACCGAATTCCAGAACAAAGTCGGTGATTCGCCCGCCGCGCTCGATGCGTATCAGGCTACCTGGCGCCGCCTTGCGCGCTTCATCCGGGAACAGGAGTACGTGCATTGACGCCCGCCCGATTCCTGACTCCTGATTCCTGACTCCTGGGGCCTGCCGCCTGCCATGCTGCAAACGACCGCCACTCTGATCGAACGCCACACGCTGGGCGCCAGCCAGGAACTCCGCCTGCAAGCGCCTG
>CAZYHE010000140.1:0-1736 GCA_964647225.1 uncultured Anaerolineales bacterium | reverse complement strand
CTGATCGAACGCCACACGCTGGGCGCCAGCCAGGAACTCCGCCTGCAAGCGCCTGCCCTGGCGCGCAGCCTGACGCCGGGCCAGGCGGTGCTGGTGAAGACCGGCTGGGGGGTCGAACCTTACCTGCGGCGCACCT
This sequence comes from uncultured Anaerolineales bacterium, assembly GCA_964647225.1. Taxonomy (GTDB): domain Bacteria; phylum Chloroflexota; class Anaerolineae; order CG2-30-64-16; family CG2-30-64-16; genus CAZYHE01. The sequence continues at coordinate 1,600 of CAZYHE010000140.1, read as the reverse complement.
TCTATCCGGCCAGCCTGGATGACGAGAGCCTAACCTTGCGCGTGCCGCCGGGCGGCGATTGGGGCCACGCCTGGCTGCGCACGGTCGCGATCGGCGCGCAATTGGATTGTCTTGGCCCGGTGGGGATCGGCTACAGCGTGCCGGCCGGCGCACGCAACCTGCTGTGCCTGGCCGAGGAGGATCCCGCGACCGTGGCGGGCAGCGGGTGCTCGGCGTGGGCGCTGCTGCCGGCCATTGCGGCGGCGGCCGCCGGCGGCCGGCTTAAGCCGTCGGCTGTGACCTTTGCGATGGAAGCGCCATCCGCCCGCGACCTCATCCCCGCGCATCGGCTGCCGGCCGCAGTGGAATACCACACGGCGGTCCGCGCTCGCCGGGCCGCGGGGCACCCCGGCGGCGGGACGACCAGCGAAGGAGTGGCCCAATTCCTGCCCGAACTGCTCCCATGGGCCGACGTCGTGCTGGCGGCCGGCTCGCTGGCGTTCTACAGCAGCCTGGCGACGGCTGTCCGGACCGCGCGCTACGAGCTGACCCGCGGCTTCGCTCAGGCGCTCTACCCCGCGGCCTTCCTGTGCGGCGTCGGCGCGTGCCAAGCGTGCGTCGCCGACCTCACCACCGGCCGCCGCCGCATCTGCCAGCGCGGCCCCGTCCTCGACCTGCTCGACGTGGCGGGGTGACACGGAATGCAGAATGCAGAGTGCGGAATGTTGAATGACGCTTGACTGCTGATCCCTGACCCCTGACCCCTGACGCCATGACCATCGAACTCGCGCCCCACAACAAACACAGCCTGACCCTGGCCTTGCCGCTGCTGGCGGGGAGCGGGGCAGTCGGATATGCCGACGCGTGGCCGCCGGGCGTGACCGCGGCCATGTTTGGCGCGATCGTCACCCCGCCGGTCTCGTGGCGGCCGCGACGGGGCCATCCCCCCGGCCGCCTGGCCGAGACGCCGGCCGGTTTCGTCCTGGCCGCGGGCGATCACAACCCCGGCTTCCGCCGCGTGCTGGACGATCACCTGCCGGACTGGCGGCGGCTGACTGTGCCGATCATCATGGCGTTGGCCGGGAGCGCGGTCGAGGATTGGGATCGCATCGCGGCCCACGTGGAGGACGAGCCGGCCATCGCGGGGCTGGAACTCCACGTGGCCGAAGGGGTGCGGCCGGTGGATGTCGCCAACTGGGTCGGCGCGGTCCGGCGGGCCACGACGCTGCCGCTCCTCGTCAAACTGCCGTCGGCCCAAGCGCCTGCACTCGCGTCCCCCGCAGTCCAGGCCGGCGCGGATGCGCTGGTGATCGGCGCGGCGCCGCTGGCCGCGGGGCTGACGGCAGCCGGCGCACGCATCGAGGGGTCGCTGGCCGGCCCGGCCGTCTTCCCCGTCACCCTGCGCGCCGTCGCCGCGGTGGCCGGCCTGGGCCTGCCCGCGCCAATCATCGCCGCGGGCGGCATCGGTCAGGCGGCCGATGCCGGGCTGTGCTTCGACGCCGGCGCGGTCGCGGTGCAGATACGCAGCCTGTTATGGGTAGACCCGGCAACCGCGGTGCAATTGGCCGCGGGCCTGGCCGGGCGGTGACGAATCAAAAAACTGGGGATTGGCTCGGTCGGA
>CAZYHE010000139.1:0-9348 GCA_964647225.1 uncultured Anaerolineales bacterium | reverse complement strand
TCTATTGGATGTGGTTCGACGCGTTCTACTTCGACAAGCTGACCTGGCGCACGATGATCGCGGTCACACGTCGTTGAGCGCAACGGCCGTGACACGCGGTGCGACACGCAGGCCGTGTAGATTACGACTGCATCACCGGCGTGCGGTTGTCGCCGCATCCACCCACGGAGGCCATCTCATGCAAACGTTTTTCGCTCGTCTGGCCGGACGCAACCGGCGGACGAAGACCCTGCTGGCCGTGGCCGGCGGCCTCGCGCTCGTCATCGTCATCATCGTGGCCGCGCTGGTCGTCAGCCCCACCCTGCGCTTGGCGACCAGCGCACGGATCGGCTACGCCCTGCCAGGCTTCAGCATAAAGTGCGAAGCATGTATGAATGCCTGCTACAGCGGGCCTGGAAGTGCATCCGAGAAGGACTCGTGTTTCAACAACAATTGCATGCGCGTGTGTCCCTGACGGGATGCACCTGCGAGACCCACGATATGAATCGTGCTTTGACACGCGCGGTGACACGCGGGTCCTGTAGGCTACGACATATAGCACCGGCGCATTGTCGCCGCAAATACCCCAGGAGGCCATCTCATGCAAATACTTTTCGCGCGTCTGGCCCAACGCAACCGGCGCAGCAGGATTCTGCTGATCGTCGCCAGTGTGCTGGTTGCCAGCGTCGTCGTGGGCGGCGGCCTGCTGGCGCTCGACCCGCCGCTGGCCGCACGATTGGGTATCAGCTTGCCAGGCGCCGCGAACCGGCTCACGTTTTCGAATTATGCCGTCTGGTCTTCCGCTTCGGATAAGGGGATGTGTCTAGCCACCACGACCGAGACCGGCGCCGCGCAGAGCCAGTTCAGAGTCAGGGTGGCCGACTGCCAGCAGCAAGTCGCTGCGCCCAAGACCTTCACCGCCGAACGACTCTGGTCGCTCGACCAAGCTGATGCCTGGTTCCGGCTGAGATCCTCGGTGCAAGGCCAGGTGGTTTGTCTCGCCCTGGCGGAAGAGGCCAGCGTGGTCGCCGGAACCGCGGTGATCGCCGCCGACTGCAAGCAAGCGGCCGACAACCAGTTGTGGAAGCTGGGCAACCTGGGTACGCATCCCATGTTCCTGGGCCGCTTCCAGAACGTCAATATCTACCAGATCAAGCCCAAGCTGACGACCGAGGTGTGTCTGTCAACGAAGTCGGGCGCCGGGTCGGGCGGGCCGGCATCTCCCGCACTCGAGTTGGCATCCTGTGCGGATGCCAACCATTGGGTGCTGACGCAACCGCTCAAATGACACACCACAAACCGCAAGGAGCACACATGACCAATCAAGCGATCTCCTCCGAAGCATTGTTCACCCGCGCGGAAGTGCAGCGCGGCCTGCCCGAGAAGCGCGCCAGCCTGCTGATGTTTCTGATCGAATGTAAGGTGATGCAGCAAGTCGCGCGGCTGCAATCCATCGTGGCGCAGGCGGGCGCGCTGCCAGAGATGGCTGTCTGGCCTTCTTTCTTCGCGCTGGACGAAATGGCCGGTCAGAAGACCAATGCGAACCTGAGCGACCCGATCGGCGCGTTCAAATTGGCGCGCCAGGGCCGAGGCCGCCCGACGATCTGGGAGATCGAGCGCTATGCCGATGAGTGGCGCGCCGGCGTGCCGCCCACACCGCATCTGCGGGCGGCGACGGCGCGACTGCTGGCGCAGAAGTATCACTTCACGGCGGCGATGGCCTCAGGCATCCGGCGCAACCTGGGGCTGGACACGGCCGAGGTTCAGGTTGCGTTTGAGGCGCTCTACAACACGCCCTTGAACACGATCTACGCTCCGCAGGTCACGCTGGCGAACCATCTCAATGAACTCGGCGCTCGGATCGCGAATGCGTTGGTCTTCGTCGGCCGCACCCTGCGCGGCGGTCGGCCCTAGCGCCGCGCCAGGTTGAAGCCGAAAGATGACGAGGCGACCATGCCCAGCGATATCACCTCCGACGATGAGCTTACCCAATCGCAACACGACAAGGTTGCGTCCTTCGTCGTGCGGTTTTGGCAGGAAGCGCCGGGCCGCTGGCGTGGTACGGTGCGTCATGTGCAGAGCCAGGCGCAGCGCGGGGTCAACAGTGCGGACCAAGCCAGCGCCTTCATGGCCCGCCACCTGCCTGCGCAGGCCGCGCCCCATGCCTCCCGTCGTGCGCCGGCCGACCGGCCGGCGCCGTGGCTGAACTGGTTCAGCGGCCGGCGCTTCCAGTTGGCCGGCATGGTGGCGGCGCTGCTCGTGATCAGCCTGTCAGTCGTGCTCGCGGTGGGCGATGTCGGCGGCGGGGTGCTGGCGGGTGCAGCGGTCGACGCGGCGATCCCCGCCGGCATTGTGCCGTTTGCGGCTGGCGTGCTGGTGGGAGTGGCCGTCGCGTGGTGGCTATCTGCGCGGCGGCATTCCTGACCGGTGCCTGGCGGCCTGGAAATCAGTAGATGGAGATGACAACCATGAAGACCTTGTAAACCCGCATCGCCGGCCTGGGCCGGCGGAGACCTTGGTCGGCGCAACGAATGAAGCGCCGTTGCTCAGAAACGGCCCTATCCGGAAATCCCTATAGCACGAGCCATTTATGGTCGTGCGGGCGCACGTGACGCACAGCGCGCGGGCGAAGATGATTACCGGTTTGCTTTTTTAACATTCATCAACCCCTGGCGGGCCGGACAGCCCCAACGCCACCGCCTGCTCGAACGTCAGCCCGCGACCGATCTCCCAGGCGCGGGTGAACGCGTCGGGGCCGAGGGCCGCCTGCGCGGCGGCGAGATGGTGGTCATATTCCGCCTGATCGGCCGGGCCCATCAAGTGCGCGCCCATCGGGGTCAGGTGGACGGCCACGGCGCCGAGCAAGCGCGCCGCCCGCTCCGACCGGAGGTCGTGGCCGGCCGTCGCCGCCACGCCCGCCAGCCCCGCCAGGCACAGGCAGACGCCCCGGCGGTTGTCCATGCTCTGATGCAGGCGCAGGCTCTCGGTGAAGAGGGCGGCCGAACGCGCCGGATCCCCCAGGCGCAGGGTGGCATGGCCCTGGTTGTGCAGCGCGGTCGCCAGTTGGATGCGGTTGCCGAGGGTGCGGTGCAGGCCGATCTCCTCGTCATACACCTCGGCCGCACGCGCGTAGCGGCCCACGCGCCGCATCAGTTCGCCGATGGAGTTGAGGGTCATGCCCAGGCTCCACCCCCCGCCGATCTCCCGGCTCAGGCGCATCGCCTGCTGATAGAGGCGCTCCGCCTCGTCATAGCGCCCCACCAGCCGCATCACGTCGCCGATGTTGCGCAACGCCGTGGCTTCGCCGAAGCGATCGCCGGCCTGCCGGAAGGGCGCCAACGCTTCCTGGCTGAATGCTTCCGCCGTCTCATACCGCTTCTGCCTGAACTCGGCGCGGCCCAGCCAGTTGAGCGCGTCCCCCTGGCCGATGGGATCAGAATGCCGGGCGGTCAGGTCGAGGCTGCGGCGGAAGAGCGGGATCGCTTCATCGTAGCGGCCCAACGCCGAGAGCATCAGGGCTTGCGCTTTAGCGGCCGCCGCTTGCTGCTGGACGGGCGCGCCCTGCGCCGCCGCCCGCGCCCGCGCCAGCCACTCGTTGCCCTCGCTCCAATGGCCGCGCATATACCAGAACCACCCCAGGGCCGCGGCGGCGGCCAGCCCCAGGTGTGCGTCCGGCTCCGGCCGCTCGACGGCCCACGCCAGCGCGGCGCGCAGGTTGTCGTGCTCGGCCTCCAGCCGCCTGAGCCAGGTGAGCTGACCGGGGCTGCGCAGCGCACCATCGCCCTGCTGCGCGAAGGCCAGATAATGGCGCGCATGGCGGCGGCGCATCGTCTCCAGTTCACCCTGGGCGGCCAATCGCTCGCTGGCATATTCCCGCAGGAGGGTCAACATGCGGAAGCGCGGCTCGCGCTCCGGCTCGGCCGCGGGCAGCGTCCGCAGCATGGATTGCTCTACCAACGCTGAGAGGTGATCCAGGGTCGCATCGGCCGGCACGTCTTCGCCCATCACTTCCTCGGCCGCGGCCAGTGTGAAGCCGCCGGCAAAGACCGACAGGCGGGCGAACAGTTCCCGTTCAGCCGCGGACAGCAGGTTGAAGCTCCAGTCAATCGTCGCGCGCAGCGTGCTCTGCCGGGCGGGCAGATCGCGCGCCCGCGCGGCGAGCAAGGGCAGGCCGCTCTCCAGCCGCTCCCGCATGGCCTGGGGCGCGAAGAGCCTGGCGCGGGCGGCCGCCAATTCGAGCGCCAACGGCAGACCATCCAGCCGGACGCAGATTTCGGCGACGGCGCGGGCATTCTCCCGCGTCAGTCGGAAGGATGGGTCGGCGGCGCGGGCGCGCTCCACGAAGAGGGCGACCGCGGGCGAACGGGCGAGATCGGCCAGGGGCGGCAGCCGGGCGGGATCGGGCAGCGGCAGCGGCGCCAGCGGATATTCCTGCTCGCCGTAGAGCCGCAGGGTGGCCCGACTGGTAACGATGACGCTCAGCCCCGGCGCGGCCGCCAGCAGTTCGGCAATGGCCGGGGCAGCCGCGGTCACATGCTCGAAGTTATCGAGCACGAGCAGCAAGCGTTTGTGGCGCAGGTGGTTCTTCACATCTTCCAGCAGGCTGGTGCGCGCGGTCTCCTGGGCGCCCAGCGCATCGGCGACCGCCGGGATCACCAGGCTGGCGTCGCTGAGGGGCGAAAGCGCGACGAACCACGCGCCGTCGGGGAAGCAGTCTGGCGCTTCCTTCAAGACGCGGCCGGCCAGCTCGATGCTTAGCCGCGTCTTGCCGCTGCCGCCCGCGCCGGTGATGGTCAGGAGGCGGCAAGCGCCCAGCCCCGCGCGACTGAAGTCGCCACTACGAACGGAGGCCTTCTCCGGGCAAATCAGGCCGCGCAGTTCGGCCAACTCATCCTCGCGGCCGACGAAAGGCGTGACCTGCGCCGGGAGATTGCCCGGTGGTCGCGCGGGGCTTGCGGCCGCCACGGGCGGACGGCTCACCGGCAGGGGCGCACCCCGCACGATGGCCGCGTAGGCCGCCTGGGTTTCCGGCATCGGCGGCGCGCCCAGTTCCGCGCGGAGGCCGCGCTCGATGCGCTGATACTCCTGGAGCGCGGCGTTGCGGTCGCCGGCCCGGTGGTGCAGCGTCATCAGCAGCCGGGCCGTCTCCTCGCGCAGCGGATCGTGCCGGAGGATCTGGCCCGCGCAGGCGATGGCGCGCTTGAGGTCGCCCCGCGCCTGGTATTGGGCGATCAGCCGCTCCAGGTTCGCAAACAGTAGATTGCGCAGCCGCTCACGCTCAAAGAAGATCCAGTCGTCGTAGACTTCTGGCAGCAGGTCTTCGGTGTAGAGCGGGACTGCGGCTGCCAGGCCTTCCGGGGTCGCGCTGAGGCGCTCGAACTCGGCCACATCCAGCCAATACGGCGCGTCGGGGTTCCACTGCACCGTATCACCTTCCACCAGCAACCAGGGCGTAGCCGGCGACGGCGCAGGCAAAGCCCGGCGCAAGTCGTGCAGGTGGCGGCGCAGATTCGTCCTGGCCCCCTCCTCGCTGGCATCCGGCCAGAAGGTGAAGGCCAGGCGGTCGCGCTTGAGCGCCTGCTTGCGGTGCAGCAGCAGGTACGCCCACAACGGGAGGGTCTTGGGCAGGCCGCGAAACGGTTGCGCCGTGTCATCGGCCGGTGAACCGACCAGGACGCGCAGCGGCCCGAACAGATAGATTTGCAGCATGACAGCAATTCTACCCGTTCGGGCGGCCCCGTCCAGTAAGTGATCTTGCTATTTCAGACGAATGCCGCGGAGCATCCGCCGGCGCTGACCACGTGCGCCGGGCAACTCACAATTTCCCCGACAACCGCCAGGCCAGCCGCGTGATACCCAGGATCAGGCTGTTGATCCCGTGCGGGCCATATGGCTCGTAGGCCTGCATGCGCGTTACCAGGCCATCCTGCACCTCGATCACGAAGACCTGGGGGAAGTTGAGCTTCATCCCCGCGGCCAGGATGTGCGCGGTGGCCACCTCGACGACCGCTTTCTGGCCGGTTTCATCCTCGAAGTAATTGACGATCGGGAAGCCCATCTTCCGCATCGCCCCGAAGCCCCAGCGCAGCCCTTCAGCGATCTGGGCTTTGCCGGCCATGTGGGGCCTGGGATAATGCGGGTCGTACAGGACCGCGTCTTGCGCAAAGAGCGCCAGGGTGGCGTCCAGGTTCATGGTTTCGACGGTCGCGAAAGCCTGTTCGATCAGTGTGCGGAGAGCGGATGTCATGCGAGCACCTCTGCGTCTTGTTCAAGCAACATGTCGGGCAAGTTGGCAACTTGCCCGACCACGAGAATTCAGGGCAGCGCCGGCTCGGCCAGGGGGGCGCCGGGATCCCCAACGTACATCTTGAGCACGACGAAGTGGCTGGGGTCGCCGCTCAGCAGCGCGTGGTTGACGATCAGCAGCGACTTGGTGCGGGCGTCGAACGCGATGCCGGCCGGGTTGTCGAGCGGGATGGCATCGCCGGGGGCGCTGGCGTACCGGGCCTGCTCCGTTCCGTCCGCCGCGAGAACCGAAATCTGATTCGACATCGCCAGCGAGACGTAGAGGGCGCCGCGTGCGCCGAACGCAAGCTGGTCGGGCAGTTCGCCGCCGGTGTAGGTGTGGAAGACCTGCAAATCGGCCGGGCCGGGTTGATTCACCAACGGCAGCCGGTAAATCGTCCCCTGGGCCGGGTTGGTGGCCGACGTGGAGATGGCGACGTAAACATGTGTGCCCGCCGGGTTCAGGCGGATGCCGTTCGTGCCGAAGGGGAAGAACCCGCCGCCCTCGAACAGCGCGCTCTGGAACCAAATCTGCGGCGCGCCGCCGCCGGGCGCATAGCGCCAGATGGTGGCTTGCAGCGAGTCGGTCACGTAGGCGTTGCCTTGCCCGTCGAAGACGATGTCGTTGACGATGGGCGGCGTGTCGAACTGGGTCGGCGCGCAGGGCGTACCGGGCGCAACCGCGGCGCAGATCGGCAGGTCGGGCACGGGCGCGCCATAGCTGGACTGGATGTAGGAATGGCCCTGCTTGGTGAAGCGGAGCAGACCGAGTTGCGTGCTCAATGCGTAGATGCGGCCGGCCCCGTCCACCGCGATGTTGCTCACCGCGTGCTCATAGGCCAACGCCTCGCCCGCAACGGGGATCGTTTGTACGAACGCGCCGGTCTTGCGGTTGAAGACCTGAATCGCCGAAGGGCCGGTTCCCGCCGTGCCGAAGCGCGCCGGGCCGGACACGAAGACGGAGTTGCCATGCACGACGACCCCTTCCGGGAAGCCCGGAATCGCCGGCACGCTGGCGAAGGGATCAATTTCACCGACTTGACTGGCCTGCGCTGGGCCGAAACCGGTCAGTCCGAGCGCAAGCACCGCCAAGAGCACAATGACGGCGCGCAGCCGTCGGCCAACTGAGATCAACATGTGGTTCACTTCATCCCCCTGATGCTGAGTTAGAACGTAGACCGTCACCGGCCTGCACGTTCAAGGGAGATGATAGCAGCCCCGCGTCCGAAATCCGTCTAACTATCGTTAAACGGCGCACTATTTCCGAGCTATTTTACACGGCGATCTCCAGGGCGTACGCGATGGCCCGCGGCAGGGGCAGACTGCGGCCCGCGTCCCAGGCGGCGGCCAGGGCCGGGTCGCCCAACTCGACCCGCAGCCCGGCCACCGCGGTCTCATACTCGTCGCGCAGCACGTGCCACATGGCGGCGCCCATCTCCTGGCGCAGCCCGTCGGCCGCGCCCAAGAGCCGCGCCGCCTCGGCCGGCCGCCCCTGCGCCGCCAGCGTCAGCCCCAGGCCATCGAGGGCGCGGGCGATCTCGTACTTGTCGGGCGCGGAGCGCAGCGCGCGCAAGCTCTCGCGATAGGCCAGCGCCGACGCAGCGATCTGCCCCTGCCGGCGCTGTAACGCGCCCTGGCTTTGCAGCGCGTCGGCCAGAAAGCGCACGTTGCGGCAGGCGCGCGCCAACGCGACCGTCTCCGCGACGCGGGCGGCCGCCGCGGCGTAGTGGCCGCGGGCGATCTCGACATCCACGAGCACCGATAGCGGCATGTACAGATCCACCTCGGCGCCCAGGCGGCGGTAGATGCCCGCGCTCTCCTCGGCCGCCGCGGCCGCGCGCGCCAGTTGCCCCTCGGCCAGGGCGAGCCATGCCAGCGAGGCCAGGCCGTCGGCAAGCGCCGAATCGGAATGGCAGCCGCGCGCGATCGCGAGGCCTTCATTGAGCAGCGCCTCACTCGCGACCGGATCGCCCTGAAAGTCGAGTTGCACCGCCATCGCCTGTTTGGCACGCGCCAGCCCCGGCAAATCCCCGGCTTGCTGGAAATACCCGGCGGCTAACGCGTGAAGATCATAGGCGCGCTGATACTCCCCGTGACGCCAGGCCATGGTGCCCGCACCGAAATAGGCCTGCCCCAGACGGTCGGCGGCCGCCGCGGGCGGCAGCCGGGCGAGCACCAGTTCGAACCAGCGCTGGCCCTCCCCGAAGTGGTCTCGCACATCCCAGAACGATGCCAGCGCGCCCGCCAGGCGCAACGCCGTGTGACTATGCGCCACTTCGGCCGGCGCCTGATCGAGACACCAGCGCAAGGCCGCCCGGAAGTTGTCGTGCTCAACCTCCAGCAGATCGAGCCAGCGCACCTGGCCGGCGCCGCGCAACTGCTGCGCGCCCTCATCGGCGTAATCGGCGAAAAAGGCCGCGTGCCGCGCGTGTAAGAGCCTGGTCTCGCCGGCCTCGGCCAGCCGGGCGGCCGCGTACTCCCGGATCGTCTCCAACAGGCCGTAGCGCGCCTCAGCGCCGGTCTTGTCTGCCAGAACCAGCGATTTATCCACCAGGCGGTCCAGCAGGTCGAGCACGCTCTCGGCGCCGATGGTCGGGTCGGCGGCGGCGACCGGCGTATCGGCGCACACCCGCTCGGCGGCCGCCAGGCGCCACCCACCGGCGAAGACGGCCAGCCGCCGGAATAACACACGTTCCGGCGGCGTCAACAGGTCGTGGCTCCAATCCACCGCGGCCTGCAACGTGCGCTGGCGCGGCAAGAGCGTGCGGCTGCCGCCGGTGAGCAGCGCAAAGCGGCGATCCAGCCGTTGGGCGATCTGGCCCGGCGCCAACACCCGGATGCGCGAGGCGGCCAGCTCGATGGCGAGCGGCATCCCATCCAGCCGCCGGCAAATGGCGGCGATGTCGGCGGCATTCTGCGCCGTCAGCCGAAAGCCGGGCTGCTGCGCCGCGGCCCGTGCCACGAACAACCGGATCGCCTCGCAGCTCCCGACCGTCTCGACATCCGGCGCGGCGGCGGGATCAGGCAGCGACAGGGTCGGCGCCAGCCAGACCTGCTCGCAGGGCACGCCCAGGCTTTCGCGGC
>CAZYHE010000138.1:0-9366 GCA_964647225.1 uncultured Anaerolineales bacterium | reverse complement strand
GAAGCGGACACCGTGGCTTTCGTCTCGGCCTTCTGCGCGGGCGACCTGCCGGAGGTGGTGAAAGAAGCCGCGCTCTTCAACGTGAGTACGCTGCGCAGCCAGACCTGCTTCCGCACGCCCGACGGCCGGCTGTATGGCTGGGAGGGCTGCAACGATAAGAGCGGCTGCTGTCATGGCTCGTGTACGCACGTCTGGAATTACGAGGTGACGACGCCATTCCTGTTCGGCGCCCTGGCCGCGGGGATGCGCGAGATCGAGTTCGCCCAGGCCACGCGCGACGACGGGATGATGGCGTTTCGCGTGCATCTGCCGCTTGCCCGCGGGCAAGAGTTCGGCAAGGCCGCGGCCGACGGGCAGATGGGCTGCATCATGAAGGCCTACCGCGACTGGCAGCTTTCTGGCGATGATATGTTGCTCCGCGCCCTCTGGCCGAAGATCCGCGCGGCGGTCGAGTTTTGCTGGATTCCCGGCGGTTGGGATGCCGATCGCGACGGCGTGATGGAGGGGTGCCAGCACAACACGATGGACGTGGAGTATTACGGCCCGAATCCGCAGATGGAGGCGTGGTACCTGGGCGCGTTGCGCGCAGCCGAAGAGATGGCGCGCTACCTGGGCGAGGCGGACTTCGCGGCGACCTGTCACGATCTCTTCACCCGCGGCCGGGCGTGGACTGACGCCCACCTGTTCAATGGCGAGTACTACGAGCACAAGGTCCGGCCGCCGCGGAGCGTGGCCGACGTGGCCCCCAGCCTGCTCGTCGGCATGGGCGCGGCTGACCTGAGCCGGCCGGACTATCAGCTCGGCCCCGGCTGCCTGGTGGATCAGCTTGTCGGCCAGTTTATGGCGCATGTGTGCGGTCTGGGCTATTTGCTTGACCGCGACCAGGTTCAGATTTCCCTTCGCAGCATCTTGCGGTATAATCTGCGTGAAGGTTTCCACGACCACTTCAACGTTATGCGCTCGTATGCCCTGGGCGATGAAGCCGCATTATTGATGGCGAGCTATCCGAATGGTCGCCCAGCCAATCCCTTCCCTTATTTCACCGAAGTAATGACCGGCTTCGAGTATGCCGCGGCCATTGGCATGTTGTACGAGGGCCAGACCGCAGCCGGGCTGCGCTGCATCCAGAACATTCGCGACCGTTATGATGGCCGCAAGCGCAGTCCATTCGATGAAGCCGAGTGCGGCCACCACTATGCGCGCGCGATGGCTGCCTGGGGCGCGATCCTGGCGCTGACCGGCTTCGGCTATTCCGCGGTCGAGAAGCGATTGACGCTGGCAGCCAACGACGGCGAATTCTTCTGGTCGAATGGCTATGCCTGGGGGACATATCGCCTGGCCGGCCGCGCGCTGACCTTCCGCGTTCAGCGCGGCGAGATCGCGGTGGGCCAGATCGTGCTGACGGCGCTGGGCCGGTTGGCGCTGCCCGCCCCACAGATGATCACCGCCGGCCAGGTCGCGACTTGGGTCATCCCGAACTGATTCACATCCTGGAGTCAACCATAAAACAAGGAGGATACAATGACAGACATTTGCCCTGACGCTGCAACCGCCCCGCGTGGTTGTGGATTGGTCCGCGTCCAGATTATTCGCGACGCGCGGGGACAGCCAATTGCGAAGTGGGTGTGTACGTTCTGTGCCGAGCAGCGGAGTGTCTCTGCGGGCGGGCCAATCTCCATCATCGCGTCAGATCCGCCGGTGGCTGGCGCGAGCGACCTCGAACGCGGGCGCGGATGAAGGCCGAGGCGCGCCGGGCAGCCGTTTTCGCGGGCGTCCGTACTTATTGACAGCCTTCACCAGTCGGCGGTATAATGCGCGCATTGGGCGAATAGCTCAGCCGGTTAGAGCGCCTCGTTTACACCGAGGAGGTCAGGGGTTCGAGCCCCTTTTCGCCCACTTTGGCGGATGATAAATGGCGTCATCCGCCTGAATAGCGTCATCCAAGCGAAGCCAGGTTTCCCGAACGAACCTGGTTTCTTGTTGTCAGACGATAGGAATGGGAGCGCATGGCAGACGAGCCACCTATCAGAGACCATCGCCGCACGCTCCCCAGCGTGGATCGCCTGTTGGCGCATCCGGCGTTGGGCGAGGTCATCGCCGAAAATGGCCGCGAGCTGGCCGTCGAGGCGGCCCGGTCGGCCCTGGCCGGCGCGCGCACCCGCATTCGGGAAGGCGCGGCCGCGCCCGCGCTGGCGGAGCTGGCCGCCGATGCGGCGCGGCGGCTGGTGGAGTTGACCCACGGCACGCTCTATCCGGTCATCAATGCCACGGGCGTGATCATCCACACCAACCTGGGCCGCGCGCCCCTCAGCGCGGCCGCGCAGGCCGCCATGGTTGCGGTCGCATCCGGTTACAGCAATCTGGAATATGATCTGGCGGCGGGCGAGCGCGGCTCGCGCTATCTCCACGCCGAAAAGCTGCTGTGCCAACTCACCGGCGCGGAGGCGGCGCTGGCGGTCAACAACAACGCGGGCGCCGTCTTCCTGGCGCTGACGGCGTTGGCCCACGGCCAACCCGTGGTGATCTCGCGCGGCCAGCTCGTGGAGATCGGCGGCGGCTTCCGCATCCCCGACGTGATGCGCCAGAGCGGCGCGCGGCTGGTGGAGGTGGGCACGACCAATCGTACGCACCGCCGCGATTTCGAGGCCGCGCTGGATGTGGATACGGCGCTCCTGCTGCGCGTGCATTCATCCAATTTCAAGCAGATCGGTTTTGTGACCGAAGTCCCGTTGGCTGAGATGGTGGAGTTGGGGCGCAAACATGGCGTGCCGGTGTTGGATGACCTGGGGAGTGGCAGCCTCCTCGACACCGCGCGCTTTGGCCTGGCAGCCGAGCCGATGGTGCAGGCCAGTATCGCGGCCGGCGCCGACCTGGTCACGTTCAGTGGCGATAAGCTGCTCGGCGGACCGCAGGCGGGGCTGATCGTGGGTCGTGAGGCGCTGGTCGCGCAATTGCGCCATCACCCGCTGGCCCGCGCGCTGCGGGTGGACAAGAGCACGCTGGCCGCGCTCCAGGCGACGTTGCTCCACTATCTGCGCGGCGAGGCGGAGCGTGAGGTGCCCGTCTGGCGGATGATCTCGGCGCCGGTGTTTGCACTGGAAGCGCGCGCTACGTCCTGGGCCACCGCGCTCGGCGCGCGGGGGATTCCGGCGGCGGTGATCGCTACGACTTCGACGGTCGGCGGCGGCTCGCTGCCGGGCGAAGTCCTGGAGACGCGTGCCCTGGCGCTGTCACATCCGGCCCCCGATCGGTTGGCCGCGGCGCTGCGGCAGGGGCAGCCGCCCGTCGTCGGTCGCATCGCCGAGGCGCGCCTGATCCTCGATCCGCGCACCGTGCCGCCGGAACTGGACGCGGCTCTGGTGGCGGCGGTCGAGGCGGCGTGGCAGCGGATAGCAAGTAGCAAATGACGATGTACGATGTACGATGTGTTGATTTGCTGATTTGCACATGGTGGCAACAATGACTGAATCAATCATCCTGCACGGTCGGGTGATCAAGGCGGGCCGCGCGGCGGGAGTGGCGCTGGTTTCCCCCGCGCCGATCGGTTTTTTGGGCGGGGTGGACCCGGAGACGGGCGTCGTGCTGGAGCCGGGGCATCCGCTGCAGGGGCGTTCGGTGGCGGGGCAGGTGTTGGTCTTCCCGACCGGCAAGGGCAGCACGGTCGGCTCCTACACGATCCTGCGCCTGGGGCGCGGCGGCGCCGGCCCGGCGGCCATCATCAACGCCGAGAGCGAAGCCATCGTCGCGGTCGGCGCGATCATCGCAGATATTCCGATGGTAGATCACGTTGACATCAGCCTGATCCATGATGGCGATTGGGTGGCGGTGGAAGATGGCGTCGTCACAGTCCGTCCGGTCGCCCATCCGATTGCTGACTCCCGACTCCTGACGACTGATCCCTGACGCCTGCCCATGCCAGAACTCATCTTCCTCAAGCTCGGCGGCTCGCTGCTGACCGACAAGACCCAGCCGCAGGCGCTCCGGCGGGATGTGCTGACCCGTCTGGCGGCCGAGGTCGCGGCCGCGCTGGCGGATCGCCCTGATTTGCGCCTGCTGATCGGCCACGGCAGCGGATCGTTTGGGCACATGGCCGCCCGCAAGCACAACACGCGGGCCGGGGTCGCATCGGCCGAGGAGTGGCGCGGCTATGCCGAGACGGCGCGCGCGGCGGCGCGGCTCAACCGGCTCGTGGTGGATGCGCTCTGGGAGGCCGGCGTGCCGGCGCTTGCCATCCAGCCTTCGGCGTCGGCGCAGTGTCGCGATGGGGAACTGCTGGCGCTGGCGGAGCGTCCCGTGCGTGTGGCGCTCGCGCAGGGGCTGGCGCCGGTGCTGTATGGCGATGTCGCGCTGGATCGCGTGCGCGGCGGCACGATCATCTCGACCGAGGAGATTTTTGCCTGGCTGGCCCCGCGGCTGATGCCGCAGCGCGTCATCCTGGTGGGCGAGGTCGCGGGGGTGCTCTCGGCCGATCCGGCGAGCGGCGTGGCGGGGGAGCTGATCGCGGAGATCACGCCGGCCACGCTGCCCGATCTGGCGCAGGCGTTGGGCGGTTCGCGCGGGGTGGATGTCACCGGCGGCATGGTGGCGAAGGTGGCCGCGATGTTGGCCCTGGCGCAGGCGGTTCCCGCGCTGGCGGCCATCCAGATCATCTCCGGCCTGGTCCCCGGCCTGGCGCGCGCGGTCCTGGCCGATCCCGACCTGCGCGCGGGGACGCGCATCACGGCCGCGCGGCGGTGATGCGACCTTTGCGCTGCACCCCCTGCTTTGCGAGATGGGCGACCTGACGGTATAATGGATTGCACTGGCTCGGTCAGAGATCGGCCAGTGCATGGTACAGGATGGATGTGAGAGCGGTGAGGTGAATATGTTGGTAACAGTCGTCTCCTTTTTGGTGGTCATGAGCATCTTGGTGTTCGTGCATGAGCTTGGGCACTTTCTGGTCGCAAAACGAAATCGCATCATCGTGGATGAGTTCGCCTTCGGCTATCCGCCGCGGCTGGTGAAGCTCGGCGAGCGGGATGGCACGGTGTATGCGATCAATGCGATCCCGTTCGGCGGCTATGTCAAATTGCGCGGGGAGGAAGATCCGACCGATTCGGGCAGCTTTGCGGCCGCCTCGAAACGCGCCCGCACGGCCACGCTGTTGGCGGGCGTCGGCATGAACTTCGTGTTGGCGATGATCCTCTTTGCCGTGGTCACGCTCCTCACCGGGATGCCGGACACGGCCCGCCCCGGCGCGTTGATCAAAGAGATTGTGCCCGGAACGCCGGCCGCCCTCGCCGGTCTGCTCGAAGGCGATCGCATCGTCAAGGCGGATGAGACGGTGATCGTCTCGCCGACCGATCTGCAACGCTACACCCGGACGCACCTCGGTCAGCCGATCGTCTACACGATTGCGCGCGCCGAGCAAAATTTAGCCATGACGATCACCCCGCGCACCGATCCGCCGCCGGGGCAGGGCGCGTTGGGGGTGAGCATCGGCACGGCAATCCGTTCAGCCACCCTGCCGGAGGCGGCTTGGGCGGGGGTGCGCAGCACGGGCGAAGTGGTGATGATGACGTTTCTGGTGCCCGCCACGCTGATCCGGGAAGGCCGGCCGATCTCGGACGCGGGCTTCATGGGGCCGATCGGCATCGCAGTCACGACCGGGGACGTGGTGCGCTCGGCGGCCGCCCGGCAAACCATCGAGCCGGTGCTGATCTTCGTGGCGCTGTTGAGCGCGGCGCTCGGCATCACCAACTTGTTGCCCATCCCCGGGCTGGATGGCGGCCGGCTGGTGTTCGTGCTGCTGGAAGCCGTGCGCGGCCGCCGCGTCGAACCGGCCCAGGAAGGCCTGGTCCATCTGGTGGGCCTGGGGCTGCTGCTGCTCATGGTCAGCGTTCTGACGATCCGGGAAGTGTCCTCCCTGGTCAGCGGCACTTTCCCGTCGTTGATCCCCTAGAGATCGCACGTCATGTATTGCAACCGTTGTGGCGCCCGCTTGCAACAAGGGACAGCCGTCTGCCCCGAATGCGGCGCGCGCCAACGCCAGCAGGCGCGCGCCATCCATTGCGCGCGCTGCCGGGGCCGCGCCACGCTCGAAATGGCCGTCTGCCCGCATTGTGGCCGCAACCTGGTGCCGGCCGGGCCGCGCTGGGCCTTGTGGATCCCCCTGGCGCTGATCCTGGCCTTCGCGGCCTATTGGGGTTACGAGCGGCTGCCGATTGAGCGGGTGATGCAGGGCGCGGCCGCGGCGCAAGCGCAACTCTCGGACATGGTGCCGCTGCCGGAAATTGCGGCGGCCATGGCCGCGCCCACCCAGGCGGTTGCCACTGCCACACCGACGCGGGCTGCGCCGTCGCCTTCACCCACGCGCACATCTACCGCCACGCCGACGCGGCCGCCCTCGGCGACACCCGCGCCCACGCCGACCGCGACGGCGACCGGGGGCGCGCGGGAGTATGTCGTCCAATCCGGCGATTCGCTGGCCCTGATCGGCGAGAAGCTCGACCTTTCCTGGCAGACGATCGCGACGTTGAATGGTCTCACCGCGTATTCGATGCTCCAGCCCGGCGATAAATTGCGCCTGCCGACCGTGACCCCGGCGCCGACCCGCGCCACGGCGACGGCCACACGGGGGACGGCGCGCCCGACGGAAGCCGCGGCCACTGCGACCCCGACTCCCGCCGCCGCGACCGCATCACCGGCGCCCACCGCGACCGCGGTCAACAGCCCGACCCCGGCCGCGGCGACGGCGACCCCGAGGACTCTGCCGACCTTAACCTACACGCCGATACCCCCGCCTACGTCCACACCCACGCCGACAAACACGCCGGCGCCGCTCCTGGCCGCGGTCCTGTTGGGCAATCCCGGCGACGGCGCGTCCTACGAAGGCAACAACGCCCAAATCGAGCTACAGTGGCAGAACAAGGACTATCTGCCTGCGAGCGCGGTCTATCGTGTGACCTTACAGTGGGATAATAAAGGTGCGCCGATGACCCATCCCGTAGACACCCTGGCGACGAGCATCCGCGCGCCGCTCTGGCTGTGGGGAGAAGCCGATCAACCGGCGCGCCGATACACCTGGTCTGTCCAAATCCTACAGCTTACAACCGATGGCAAAGGCGGCGTGCGAGTTATCCCATTAAGCCCACCCAGCGAAAGACGAACATTTTACTGGAAGTAACACATGCCTGAAGATCTTGACATCCTGCTACAACAACTGGCCGACGAAAGCCGCGCCGTGCGCACCATCGCCCTGGCGGGCCTCTCCGATCTGCCGCGGGCCGAAGCGGCGGAGACCTACGCGCTGCTGGCGAGCCTAAGCCCCCGCCGTCGCCTGGAACTGGTGAGCATGCTGGCCGAGCAAGCCGAGGCCAACGTCCAGCTCAACTTTCTGGCTGTGATGCGTGAGTGCCTGAACGACCGTGAGGCCCCCGTGCGCAAGGTCGCCGTGGATGGTTTGTGGGAGGATGAACGAACGAGCCTGGTAGGGCCGCTCGTCCGGCTGCTGACGGAAGATCCCGCGCCAGAGGTGCGTGCGGCCGCGGCCGTTTCGCTCGGTCGTTTTGTGCTGCTCGGCGTGTTGGGCGAAATCAGTGATTCCTATGCCGAACGCGTGGCGCGGGCGCTCCGCGGGGCCTGGTCGCGGCCCGGCGAGGCGGTCGAGGTGCGCCGCCGGGCGCTCGAAGGGCTGGCTTATACCGACGAGGATGGCGTCGAGGAACTGATCGAGGCGGCTTATTACGACGAGAACGACTTGATGCGCCAGAGCGCAGTTTTCGCGATGGGGCGCACCGCCGACCGCCGGTGGGCCAGGATCGTCATGACCGAGCTGGGCAGCGGCGACCCTGGAATGCGCTACGAGGCGGCCGGCGCGGCCGGCGAGCTGGCGCTGACCCCGGCGGTCAAGCCGCTGATCCGGCTCCTGGACGATGCCGATAGCTCTGTGCGCGAGACGGCGGCGATGGCCCTCGGCAAGATCGGCGGCCGCGATGCGCGCCATGCCCTGCAAGCCTGCCTGGAATCGAGCGACCGCGGCCTGGCCGCGGCGGCCACCGATGCCCTCGACGAGTTGGCGTTCAACAGCGACACCCTCGACACACCGCTCATAGACTACAACCCGCGGGCCGGCCAGCCCAGCTCGGCCGGAGCGGATGACCTGGATGAAGATGATGATGAAGCCGAAGCCGATGACGAAGCCGAAAATGCGTGGGCTGATGACGAATTCGGGGGGGATGACGAAGACGAGTGGGCCGACGATGAGCTTGGGGCAGATGGCGAAGCGGATTGGGATGGCGAAGACGAGGACGATGATGAGGATGACTTTGACGATGATTCCGAAGACGACCTCGATTGGCCGCGGCGGCGCTGACCCCCGGCGCAGGTAACATCACCCACCCACATCGAAATTCTGTCAGGCGGTCGGAGGCACTTTGTCGCTGCTCCTGAACATCTTCGCCACGGTGCTGCTGCCGTTGATGGTCATCGCGGGCGCGGCATATCTGCTCGGCCGGTATCGCCGGCTCGACCCGGCGCCGCTGGCGAGCACGGCGTTCTATCTGCTGAATCCCGCTTTGGTGTTCGTCACGCTATCCACCACATCGGTGACGGTGGATGTTTTGGGCCGGCTGTTCCTGCTGAAGGTCTGCACCAATCTCATCATCCTGGCGCTCGGCCGATTCATCGGCGCACAGATGAAGTTGGCGCCCCAGACGGCCAGCGCCTTGCTGTTGGCGACGGTCTTCTGCAATTCAGGCAACTTCGGCCTGTCGGTCACGGAGTTCGCGTTCGGCAAAGACGCGGTGGCGTTTGCGCTCATCTGCTTCGTCACCGACAACCTGATGCTCAACTCGCTCGGCGTCTTCCTGGCGGCGCGGGGGCGCACCACGGGACGCGCGGCCGTACAGCAAGTGCTGCGCAATCCCGCGCTCTACGCCTTGCCGTTGGGCCTGCTGGCGCACCAGATCGGCTGGGCGCCGCCGCTGCCCATCAGCCGGGCGCTCGAGATGCTCAGCCGGGCCACGGTGCCGACGATGCTCATCGTCCTGGGCATGCAACTGGCCGCACTGCCGTTCGAGCGCGGCTATTGGCGGCTGATCGGGGTGACCTCGGCCCTGCGGCTGGTGATCGCGCCGATCATCACCATCGTTCTGACCATACCGTTCGGCCTGACCGGTGTGCCGCGTCAAGTGAGCGTGCTGGAAGCGGCCGTCCCGTCGGCCGTGATGGCGAACATCATCGCCAGCCGCTACGATGCTGAGCCGAACCTGGTGGCGGGCAGCGTCCTGGTTTCGTCGCTGCTCAGTCTGGTGACGATCACGCTCTTGTTGAGCTTGTTGCATTGACCTGTCGCGGGGAAACTATGCGCAAACCACGGAAAGCCCA
>CAZYHE010000137.1:0-9367 GCA_964647225.1 uncultured Anaerolineales bacterium | reverse complement strand
CGCATCCCCCTGGACAGCGGGGAAGTGGAAGTCCTCTGTACGTCGCTGTTGGATCAGGAACGCTATCCGTATGCCGTGTTCAAAGACCTATACCATTGCCGCTGGCCAGTGGCGGAAGATTACAAAGTGCTGAAACTGCGGGTGGAGGTCGAAAACTGGTCGGGTAAGTCGCCCCTGAGCATCTATCAGGACATTCACGCCAAGGTGTTCACCGCCACCTTGACCGCGCTCCTGGCGCAACCCGCCCAAGCGGTCGTGGCCCAACAGAGTCAGACCAAGAAGTACACCGACCAAGTCAATTTCGCACATCTCCTATCAAAGATGAAGGATACCGTCGTGCGGCTGCTCCACCGGACGGTGATTGCGGATATCTTGGCCAGCCTGTGGCAGATCATGCTCCGCACGGTCGAACCGATCCGCCCAGGCCGCAAGTATCCCCGGAACAAAACCGCCAAGCGCAAACGTTTCGCCCTGACCTACAAACCGCTGCGCTAACTTAATGACATTGATGCACACGGTGATGGACAAAATCCTCACTCCGGACATGGTCCAGTCCTGGCTGAGCGAAATGCAGGCGCGCCTGGCCAGTCCGGAGGCCCCGGCCCAGATCGAGGCGTTGGACAAGGAGATCGTCCGGCTGAAGCGGGCCATTGACCGCCTCCTGGATATGATCGAGACCGGTGACAACAGCCGCGAGGTGCGCGAGCGCCTGCGCCAGGCTGAACTGGGGACTGCCGAGATGGAACGGGACGCCTTGGAACAACATCACCTTGTTACGACGATCAAACTGGGTGACGCCGACCTGCGGCGCGTGCTGAAGACCATGCGTGACGAACTGCAGGCGCCGGAAGTGCCGGTGGCGCGGCGAGCCTTACAGTCGTTTGTAGAACGGGTCAAGGTAAATGGTGACGAAGCCGAGATTGTCTACCGGCCAGGTGTGATCCTGGCGAGTAGTGCAGGGGATAAGTTCATGCCCCCAAGGGGATTCGAACCCCTGCACCAGGCTTGAAAGGCCTGTGTCCTGGTCCTCTAGACGATGGGGGCAAGGCAGGTACAACGCCAACGAACTACATTCTACCAAGAACAAACGCGACAGTCAAATCCACGAGGGGGTGCTGTACGGGCGAGCCGTACTATGGAACGACCCTACCTCGGTGGACTGGACTGTCGCGTAAAATGCGTCCGCGCTACTTCGCCATCGGCCGGCCGGGGCGAAGTAGCGATCTTATCTGCCGGCCGCCACGGGCAGCACCGTCGTGGTTGTCACCACATAGCCGGCGTTGTTGCGCGTGACCGTCATCGCAAACCCGTTGGCGGGTGAGCCGTTGGGCGCATAGGCCATCTTCGCTTGATCGAACGAGAACCCGGCCGTGTCACTCACCACCACGCCGGTCATCTCGGCCGTCAGGCTCAGCGGCTCGGCGGCCAGGCTAATGGTGTCCACTTTGACGCCGCCCTTGACCGAGTTGATGCCTTCCATCTGGACGTTCCAGCCCGGCACCTGGAAGGCCATATTGCCCTTGCTCAGCGCCACGCCCGCCTGGCGGGTGGCTGGATCGTTGATGACATAGAGCTGGCCATCCACCCGCGCCTGCTCCGCATTGACCTTGACGTGCGCCGTGCCGAAGGTTTTATAACCGGCGTTCGGCCCGGCGACCGAGATCTGCATCTGTGAGATGCTGGCGACGTTGCCGAACTGGATCGCCGTGTTGGGCGCATTGGCGACGCTGATCGCCTTCCAGTCGGCGCGGCCATTGCTGACCTGGTAGCCGTCCACCAGCATGCTGGCGTTGGCAGCGGGGATTTCTACTTTCAGGGCGCCAACAGAGATCGCTGCATCGCCGGTGTTGACCGCGTCAAGGGTGACATGGACCGGGTCGGCGGCAATCTTCAGTGCGACGTTTTGCAGCGAAAAGCCACCGCTTTGTTTCATGCCATCATAACGGAACCCGAACTTGCCGCTGGTCTGGAAGGCGGGGCTTGGATCGAGTTTGATCTGCGCCATTGCGTCGGTCGAGTATCCCTTGCTTGCGCCCATCACGTTGAGTCGCGCGTCGGCGATCGCAACCCCGGTGGCGACGAATGGCTGCTTCTGGGACAAGCTCAGGGATTCCCAACTCACGTCACGACCAATGGTCAGGCCGGTGACGGCGCCAACCGTGTTGATGGCCGGTATGTCAATCTCGGCGTCTCCTGCATTTTGGCCGAACTTCAGGGAGAAGATGCCGGGAACCGCGAAAGTAGGCTGGGTCGGCGAATCTACGATGATGGAGCCGGCCAGGGGGCTGAAATTTGCGTTACTGGCTGGTGCAGCCGCAGCAACGCCGGGAAGGGCCAGCGCCAAGAGCGCCAGCGCGAATACGGTCAAACACAGATGCCATCGGGTTTGCTTCATGGGAGCTCTCCTTTGATTAGCCTATGATGCCGACAATTCATGGCTAGTATAACACAGGCTTGCACAGAGTGCAAGTGGAAGGCAGGCCAAAAAGGGGCGAATTTTAAAGGAATTTTTCAGTCGGGCGAAACCGGGCAGCGCGCCTTGAGTTGGCAGACGCCGCAAGCCTGCTCCATGTCGGCGCGCTGGCCGGGCTGCATCAAGCCGGCCTTTTCACGCTTTTCGATCAGTTTCTCGACTGCGCCGGGCGGAAACGGGGTTTCTCGCCCCAACAGCAGCAGCTTGTAGGTGATCTCCGCGACGTTTTCGAGCTTCTCCAGGTTGAGGTAGGCCTCCCAAACGTTTTTTCCGATAGTAACGGAGCCGTGGCGTTGGAGGATGACGGCGTCGTACCGCTGGATCAACTCTCGGATGGCAGCGGCCCCCTCTGAACTGGCGGGCATCGCATAGTCAGTTGTGGGAATCAGGCCCAAATTGACGACCACTTCCGGGATCAGACAGCGCGCCAGGGAGATGCCGGCGATGGAGAGGGTGATGGCATGGCTGGGGTGCGCATGCACCACCGCCTTGATCTCGGAACGTTGCCGATACGCCTCCAGATGCAACAGGATCTCGGAGCTGGGTTTGAGGTCGCGGGTTGCGCCGTAGCGCGCCGGGCCGACCGGCCGGGCGTCCCAATCAATGACGACCATCTGATCCGGCGTCATGTAGCCCTTGCTAAGTCCGCTGGGTGTCACCAGGAAGCGGTCTTTGTCGAGCCGGGCTGAGATGTTGCCATCAGTGGCCGTGACGAAACCCTTCGCATGCATGATCTGCCCGACGCGGACGATCTCCTCGCGCAGGCTGCGTTCCGATGTATTCGATCCGCTGGCTGCGTAGCCGCCGTAGCTCAAGTTGCCTCCTCTGCCAGGGTCAGCGCATCAACGATCCCCACGATCACGGCCCGCACGGGGCCCCACGGCTCGACATCGCACACCTGACGGCCGCTGTTCCCTTCATCCAGCACGAGCACCCGGTCGCCCACGCCCGCCCGCACGGTATCAACGGCAATGTCGTATTTGGTTGTCGTCTGCCCCGTCAGTTCGAGTCGCTCGACAAGCAGCAGCTTGCGGCCCGTGAAGAACGGATGCTTGATGGTCGCGACCACCGTCCCGGCGACTTGCCCGATGTACATGGTCTAACTCAGATCCACTTCATCCACGATGCCGACGACCGAGTGATCCACCGGCACGAAGGTTTCGGGGAGGGCCAGCGCGGCCTCGCGTCCGCCGACGATGAACACCAATTCGCCCGGCCCCGCCTGGGCGGTCGCGTCTGTGGCAACCACCGGATCGCCCAACGCCTGCTGGCGGCGATCCAGCGGTTGGACGACCAGGAGCTTGATGCCCGACAGGCCGGGGTATTTGTGGTCTGCGACCATCGTGCCGATCACCCTGGCGAGATTCATCGCTTGCTCCGGCTCCGCGCCCCACCCTGCGCCAATTGGGATCAGGGGGGCGTTATGGTAGAATCAACCCTCGTCGGGTCTGAACAAGTTGGCGATTTGCTTGACGAGCATGACCAGGGCGACGGCGATCTGAACGTACTCCGCCGGCGAGGGTTCGAAGGTCAGGTGGCTGGCGGGCAGGCTGGAATTGGCGGTCTTCTGCTCGCGCTGGCTTTGCCGGGCTTGAGACAATGCCCAGGCCGCGGTGCCACCCAACACGGCGCTGGCAAGGGTGCTGATGATGATCAGGCGTATTCGTGGGGACACAGGCTGGCGCTCCTTTATTGGCGAACGAAAGTTCGGAGAGACACGAACCAGCGGCGAGCCGTGGCGCCGGTGGTCTCTGCTTGGATGATAGGTGCGACTACTTGCTCGCTGATCCGCTTGCTGACATCGGAGACGTGCCAGAGCCGATCCTGGATGATGGGGGAATAGTGCCGGACCGCACCGCGCAGCTTGGCCATGCCGCGATTCAGCAGGTAGAGCATGGCGCCGACGATCGCGACCATGAGCAAAGTCTGTATGGTGAGCAGGATGATGGACAAATCTCTCCAGGCGGCGAGAGTCACGGCAGTCCTCCAGCGCTTTGATGAACGAACACCCGCATTCTAGCAGAGAATGCCAGAGTGCGCAAAGATAGCCATATGTGGCGAGGGTCAATCAGGGTGAGAAGGCAAAGACGCGGGGCGGCGGCCGGACTGACGCTGCTGGCGCTCGGTATTGTGCTCCTGCTCGCGGCCCGCTCCTATCGGCATTGGGTCGAGTTCGGGCCGCAGCAACGGGTCAATACGCTGAACCCCAAAATGGGTATGCATACGCGCCTCACCGACGAGGTCGAGCCGTGGAAAATTCAGCGCACCCTCGAAATGGTGCGTGAGATGGGCGCGCCGTGGATCGTGGAATACTTCCTGTGGGCGGCGCACGAGCCGGCGCGCGGCGTCTACGATTGGAGCCACGCCGACCTGGTCGTGGATCACGCCATCAATCAGGGCTTGACCGTCATCGCGCGGCTGGGGTATGTGCCGGAATGGGCCAGGCCGCCACGCGCGAACCATCTCTACCTGGACGAGGCGGGCTACGACGATTTTGCGCGTTTCGCGGCGGCCTTTGCCGAACATTTCCAGGGCCGGGTGCGCTATCTCATCATCTGGAATGAGCCGAATTTGAGCCAGGAGTGGGGGTTCCGGCCGGTGGATCCGGCCGGCTATGCGGCGATGCTCCGGCAGGTCTATCCTGCGGTCAAGGCGGCCAACCCGGAGATGCAGGTGTTGGCCGGCGCGTTGGCGCCGACGCTGGCCCCGCCGGGCAGTGAGTGGGGCATGGATGACCTAATCTATTTGCAGCGGATGTACGAGGCCGGGGCCGCGCCCTACTTCGATATCCTTTCCGCACACGCCTATGGGTGGACCTTCAGCCCGGATGCACCGCCCAGCCCCGACGCCGTCAATTTTCGCCGGGTCGAGCTTCAGCGGGCGATCATGCTGCGCAACGGCGATGCGGCCAAGCAGGTAATGATCACCGAGGGCGGCTGGAACGATCATCCGCGCTGGACCAAGGCGGTCCGCCCGGCGCAACGGGTCGCGTACACCATCCGGGCCTATGAGATCGTTCGGGGTGAATGGCCCTGGGTGGACGCCCTGTGCATGTGGGCTTTCCGCTATCCGCGGCCGGCCGCCACTTACCAGGATTACTACACTTTTGTCGGGGTAGATTTTCACCCGAAGCCGCTCTACGGGGAAGTGCAGCGGTATGCGGCGGGCGAGAAGGTGGGGCTGCCGTGATGCGCTTCCTGAAGACGCCGCGCCGGTTATCTGCCCGCCGCCTGGCGCCGTGGGTGCTTTTGGGCGTCGTTGTCATCGTGCTGGCGTCATTTGCCACGCGGTCGGCGCTGTTGGGCCGAGACCGCACGTGGGCGCACATCGAGGAGTCGGGGGTCTGGCGGGTCGGCATGGATCCTAGCTTCCCGCCCTTCGAGAACCTCGATCCGGCGATTGGCCGGCCGGTGGGGTTCGACGTAGATCTGGCCGATGCCATCGCGGCTCGATGGGGCGTGCGGGTCGAGTTCGTCGGCGCGGGGTTCGACCAACTCCTGGATGCCGTGGCCGCGTATCGGGTGGATAGCGCCATCTCGGCGCTGCCGGTGATGCCGCATCGCACCCGTGAAGTGCGTTTCTCCGATCCCTACATCGAGGCCGGCGTGGTGTTGGCGGCGCCATTGGAATCCTCGCTCCTGACCGCGCTCAAGTCGCCGGGACGGGGCGATCCGGTGGCGGGGGTGGCGGCTGCGCTGGCCGGTCGCCGGTTGGCGGCTGAGTGGGGCAGCGAAGGGGATGCTCTGGCGCGCGTTGTGCAGGCGCAAGCGCCGGGCGGGCTGCAATTGGTGCTGCGTGATTCCACCGACAGCGCGCTCGGCGCCGTGGTCGCCGGTGAAGCCGACGCGGCCATCGTGGATGCGGTCAGCCTCGCGCTGTTCAATCGCGGCGGCAAGCGGCTGGCCGCGGTCGGTCAGCCTTTGCGCAGTGATCCCTATGCGATTGTTGTCCCGATAGGCGCGCCGGACCTGTTGAACCACCTGAACGAGGCGCTGATCGCGCTGCGCGCAGACGGCACTTTGGAGCAGATCAAGGCGCGTTGGCTTGAGGCCGGCGCGCCGTAGTGACGTGAGCGTGACACGGAATCACGCGATGGGGCAGTCGTGCTGCATTTCGATATCTTCACCTTGTTCCCCGGCATGTTTACCGGGGTCTTCGACGACAGCATTTTGAAGCGGGCGAAGGACGCCGGTATCATCCGCGTGGCCCTGCACAACATTCGAGACTACGCGCAAGGGCGTCATCGCGTCACGGACGATACGCCCTACGGCGGCGGGGGTGGCATGGTGATGAAGCCTGAGCCGATCATGCGCGCCGTCGAGACGGTATTGGGCCATGAGCCAGGCTGGCTGGCCGCGGCAGACCCGCCGGCTGCGGCTCCCGATGGGGAGGCGCACGCCGCGGGGGGGGCAGCCGAGGCGGTGACACCTTTGCCTTCGGATGTGCCGATCATCCTGCTTTCGCCCCAGGGACGCACCTTCACCCAGGCAGTGGCGCAGGAATTGGCGGGCCATCGGCGCATCGCGTTGATCTGCGGCCGCTACGAGGGAGTGGACGAGCGCGTGCGGACGAGCCTGGTGACGGACGAGATATCCATCGGGGATTTCGTCATTTCAGGCGGAGAACTGGCCGCCGCGATCGTCGTGGATGCGGTGACCCGGCTTTTGCCCGGCGCGTTGGGGTGCGATGTGGGCGCCTTCGAGGATTCATTCGCCACCGGCCTCCTGGAGCACCCGCACTATACCCGGCCGGCGCTCTATCGCGAGCACGGCATCCCCGACATCCTGGCCTCCGGCGATCACGCACGGGTGGCGCGCTGGCGGCGCGAACAGGCGTTGCGCCGCACATGGGAGCGCCGTCCCGATCTGCTGCGTTCGGCCCCGCTGAGCGACCTGGATCGGGCTTACCTGGCCAGGCTGGAAGAAGAAGGGCGGGCCAATGATACTGTGCGTTAGTTCGTGCCCCCTTAGATTTGGCTGACAGCCAGACGTGTGCTAAAATCTTCTTTCGTGACTTAAGCAGGCCTGTTGTTGTCGGGTGATGTGCCGCCATAGGTGGCGCAAGGGCAGCCGGCGGCCAGGACATCAGTAAATTTGAAGGTGATGTATGCATAACTTGATGCTTTCACTCCACAACGTCGAGCAGGACTCGAACATTCCTGCGATCGAACCCGGCGACACCGTTCGCGTACACACATTGATCGTTGAAGGCGAGAAGGAGCGCGTGCAGGTCTTCCAGGGCGTCGTGATCCGCGTGCGCAAAGGCGGCGTCAACAGCAGCTTCACGGTGCGGCGCATCGCTTCGCATGGGGTTGGCGTCGAGCGCACCTTCCTCACCGCGTCGCCGCGCGTCGAGAAGGTGGAGGTTTTGCGCCACGCCAA
The DNA here is from genome assembly GCA_964647225.1 of uncultured Anaerolineales bacterium. Classification (GTDB taxonomy): domain Bacteria; phylum Chloroflexota; class Anaerolineae; order CG2-30-64-16; family CG2-30-64-16; genus CAZYHE01. The sequence goes on along the minus strand of CAZYHE010000137.1, from coordinate 1,513 downwards.
AGTGCGCCGGGCGCGCCTCTACTTCCTGCGCGGGCGCACCGGTAAGGCCGCGCGCATGCGAGAACGCCAGGCCTGAGCCGTTCTCGGCCGCGGCGTTGCGATCTAGGCTCAGTTTCGCAGGCCGCTTTCCCACATTGAGGGCGCAATTGCTGCCCCTGCTCCCGCAGTACGCTGCCAGGGGCGGGGGCAGTGTGCGTTAACCGTCATTGCCTGAACGCGCCGATCCTTCCGCATGTGATAGCCAGGGTGCGCCGACAGCCCGTCTCCGCGCCGGCCTGGCGTTGGAGACTGACCTTTGGCAGGCTGGCTACCACCTGGTGGCCGGCGCCGATGAAGTGGGGCGCGGCGCGTGGGCCGGGCCGGTGGTCGCCGCCGCCGTCATCCTGCCTCCCGACCCGGCCCGCCTGGCGCCCTTGTTGGGATCGGTGGATGACTCGAAGAAGTTGACGCCGCGCGTGCGGGAGCGGCTGTTCGCGACGATCCAGGCGTGCGCGCTGGCCGTTGGCGTAGGGCGCGCCTCCGCAACCGAGATTGATGCGCTCGGCATCGCGGCGGCTAACCGCCTTGCGCTCCGGTGTGCCGTGGAGTCGCTGGTGGTTCGGCCCGAATTTCTCCTGCTCGATTTCTTCACGTTGCCTGACCTGCCGTTTGCGCAGCGCGGCGTGCCGCACGGCGATGCGTGCTCGCTGACCATCGCGGCCGCTTCCATCATCGCCAAGGTCACGCGTGACGCCTGGATGGTCGCGCAGGATGTTTTGTATCCCGGATATGGATTTGCTCGACATAAAGGTTACGGGACAGCCATGCATCAGATGATGCTGGATCAACTCGGGCCATGTCCGTTGCATCGGCGGAGTTTTGCTCCGGTTGCTGCGGCGGTTGGTGAATGAGATGAACGGATGAAGACTTCACGAAATCCGATTGGCGAGCCAACTAACGCCCCGAAGGTCACGGATGGCCGCCGGGCATTGGGGAAACGGGGCGAGGACGAGGCCGCAGCTTATCTGGAGCGACAAGGCTACGTCATCGTCGCCCGAAACTGGCGCACGCGTGCCGGGGAGCTTGACATCATCGCCCGCGATGGCGAAAGCCTCGTCTTCGTCGAGGTTCGTACGCGCCGGATCGGCCGGCGTGCTACGACGCCCGCGCTCGGCGCGCCCGAGGAGTCGGTGACGCCGCGCAAGCAGCTTCAGCTTGCCAGCATGGCCGATGAATACCTGTTTCAGATGCCCTGGGATGGGCCGAAGCGGATAGACGTTGTCGCCATCGAACTGTCGCCCAGTGACACGGTTTGGCGGCTGAGCCACTATCGGGATGCCGTGGAGGGCATTGCATGATGCCGACCGAGCCGCCCGTCCTGCCCGCGATCGTGGTCATCGTTGGCCCGACCGCCGCCGGCAAGACGACCCTGAGCATCGAACTGGCGGTCGCGCTGGGGGGCGAGATCATCTCCGCCGACTCGCGGCAGATTTATCGGTGGATGGATATCGGCGCGGCCAAGGCCACGCGGGCC
>CAZYHE010000136.1:6238-9395 GCA_964647225.1 uncultured Anaerolineales bacterium | reverse complement strand
ATGCGCGTCAGCCCGCCGCCGAGCACCGACCCGCCGATCATGGCGATGCTCCAGGTGGCGTGTAGGAGGCCGAACGCCCGGCCGTGTTCGGGCCGCGGGACGCCATCGGAGACCAGGCAGAAGATCAGCGTCGCCAACGCCCACGCCGCGGCCAGGCCCAGGACGCCGAAGAGGAAGACGCCCCACAACTGCCCGAAGGTGAGCGCCAGCCCCAACGCCGCGACGATCAACGCGCCGTAACAGATCAGGGTGGGCCAGCGATGCCCGAAGCGGTCGGCGGATCGGCCGGCCAGCAGTTGCGCGGCCGAAGCGATCACCAGGCTGATCGTGCCGTAGAGCGCGACCGTGGTCTTATTGCCGGCCAGGGCGTTGATCTGCAACGGGATGAGCAGGAGCGCCATGCCGTAGTAGAGCGTGGGCAGGAAGCGCAGGCCGATCAGCAGCCGCACCACGGGCCGGCGGGCCAGTTCCAGCAGATTGCCGCGCGACCGGCGCGCCGCGCCGCCGGTCGCGGCGCTGGTTTGTGCGGGCAGCAGGAACGTCGCCAACAGCAGCATCGCGCCGACGAGCGCCAGCCCGACCAACCCATAGGCGCGAAAACCGGCCGTGTCGAGGAGCCGGCCCGCCAACGGATTGCCCAGCGCGCCGCCCAGCATGAAGCTGAGGGCATAGAACGCCGAGAAAAGCCCGATGCGCCGCGGGTCGGTGGCGCGCGTCAGATAGCTCGATCCGCCGAGGGTCTGCATGGTTCCTGCGACACCCGCCAGGCCCCAGAGCACGGCGATCAGCAGCGGCAGCTCCGTCTGAAACACGAGCGTGACGACCATGCCGCACAGCAAGCCGAACGCCAGCACGCGCTTGCTGCCGAGGGTGTCGGTCAGCTCGCCGCCCAGCAGCGCCGCCACCATGCCCGCCGCCTGGCCGATCGCGATGACCATGCCGATGACGACGGGCGCGTAGTGCAGCCGCTCTTCCAGATAGATCGGCAGGAACGCCAACTGGGTCAGGATCCAGGCGCCGCTCCCGAATTGTATCAACAGCAACGAGAACACCGGCCAGGCCGGCCCCGCAGTCAGGCGACGCCAGCCCCTATGCCACATCTCCATCCGTGAGACGCTCCTCGGTTCGTCATAAGATAGGCCCCATCATAGCAGCCAAAGGCATCCAGCCCAAAATCTACCGTCGCGATCTCTCAGCCTTCTCACAGTCTTTTCTTGGATGGCTCACAGCACAAGCCCCTGCGCAAAACAGGAGATTGCTTCGTCGCCAATCACGCTCCTCGCAATGACCGATCCAATGCCTCGCAACCCCCGCTCGCCCGCACCTCAGCCAGTCATCCCAACCATACGACCATCACCGAAAAGAGGCCGCGTCCTTCGGCTACGCGGCCACAAACCGGCTGCTCCGCTCAGGATGCTTTGTGAAAACTAAAACTACGGGAGGTTTGCGTCCGTTTTCTCAGGTTATCCTCAGCCTCCGTTTGGCTGCATCTCAGACGGCAGCCGTATCCTGATGACAGTAAAGCCAACAGATTGCAGCGCACCCAAAGACGCGCAAAAGGAGCACACTTACAATGAAGAAGAAGTCGGTCCGAACCATTTTGATCGTGATTGCCCTCGCCATTATCGCGGGAGCGGTCTATCTACGCCTGCGGCCAAGCCAGGTCGCGGCGGCCACCGCCGTTCCCACAGCCACGGTACAGCGCAGCACGCTGACCGCCACCGTCAACACCGCCGGCAACATCCAATCGCACCAGTCGGTGGATCTCACCTTCGGCCAAAGCGGCACGGTCCGCAAGATCAACGTGAAGGTGGGCGACCGGGTGCAGGCCGGCGATGTGCTGGCCGAACTGGACACCGCCGATCTGGCCCTGCAACTGCGCAGCGCGCAGGTCAACCTCAAGAATGCCCAGGACCAACTGGCAAAGACCAGGAACCCCAACACCGAGCAGGATCTCGCCAATGCCCGCGCCCAGGTCGAATCGGCGCAGGCGGCGTATGACAAAGTAGCCGCGGGTGCCAGCCAGGCCAAACTGACCTCGGCCCAGGCGCAGGTCGCCAGCGCGCAGGCCGCGTATGACGCTGCGGTAAAGTCGGCGGCGACTTCGGGCAGCTCGCTGGTGTCGGCGGCCGCGACCCTGGAAAAGGCGCGCATCGCGCTGGAAAAAGCGCAAGGCGAATACGACAAAGTCTCCTGGCGCGGCGATGTGGGTGCGACCTCGCAGGCCTCGACCTTGCAGGGCGCCACGATTGACTACGACCAGGCCAAAGCGAACTACGACGCGCTGGCCGCCACCTCGAAGACCGATGCCAGCTCGAAGGTCGCTTCGGCCGCCGCGTCGCTCCGTTCGGCGCAGGCCAATCTCGATGACATCAAGAACCAGGTCACCGCGGCCGATCTGGCTTCGGCCCAGGCATCGCTCACGCAGGCCAAGAACAACCTGGATGAGTTGCTGGCCGGCCCGGATGTGAACTCCCTGAGCATCGCGCAGAACAGCGTGGAGACCGCGCAGATCGCGCTCGATCAGATCAAGCTCAAGCTCCAACAGGCCCAGATCGTGGCGCCCTTCAGTGGTATCATCACCACGATCAACGCCAAGGTGGGCCAGACCGCCAGCGGCACGCCGATCTCGCTGGCCGACCTGGATCACCTGGATATCATCGTCAACATGGCCGAGGTGGATGTCAACAAGGTGCAAGTGGGTCAGCCGGCCGAGGTCACGCTCGACGCCATCACCGATCTGACCCTGGCGGGTACGGTCTCGCAGATCGCCCCGGCCGGCGTGCAGAGCAGCGGCGTCGTCAACTACCCGGTCACTGTCGCCATCACCAAGACCAGCGACGCGGTGAAAACCGGGATGACCTCCAATGTCAACATCATCGTCTCGCAGCGCGACAGCGTGCTGACGGTTCCCAATCGGGCGATCCGCACCGTGAATAAGCAGAAGGTCGTCACCGTCCTGTTCGAGGGGCAGCAGATCCAGGTGCCGGTGCAGGTCGGGCTGAGCGGCGATAGCGCAACCGAGATCGTCAGCGGCCTCAAGGAAGGGGATGTGGTCATGCTCACCACGACGACGACCAAGACGACGACCACCAGCGGCATGGGTATCCCCGGCGCGGGCGCGCCGCCGCCAGGGATGTAACCATCTGCTAACGAC
>CAZYHE010000136.1:0-6138 GCA_964647225.1 uncultured Anaerolineales bacterium | reverse complement strand
CAACAGATCGAGGCAATCACATGATCGAAATCCAAGACATCACCAAAGTCTATCGCCTGGGCGACGTGGAAGTGCGGGCGCTCGATGGCGTCAGCGTCAAGGTAGACCCCGGCGATTGGGTCGCCATCATGGGGCCGTCGGGGTCGGGCAAATCCACCCTGATGAACATCGTCGGCTGCCTGGATCAGCCGACCGCCGGCTCCTATAAGCTGGATGACCTGGAAGTAGCGCGCATGAACGACGAGCAATTGGCCGGGGTCCGCAATCGCAAGATCGGCTTCGTCTTCCAGGGATTCAACCTGCTGTCGCGCACCACGGCCCTCGCCAACGTGGAACTGCCGCTGGTGTATGCAGGTGCAAAGGATCGGCGGGAACGGGCCATCGCCGCGCTGGAACGCGTGGGGCTGGGCGACCGCCTGCACCACCGGCCCAATGAACTATCGGGCGGTCAGCAGCAGCGGGTGGCGATTGCGCGGGCGCTCATCAACGACCCGGCCATCATCCTGGCCGACGAGCCGACGGGCAATCTCGACTCGCGATCGGGGACGGAGATCATGGAGATCTTCCGCCAGCTCCATGCGCAAGGCATGACCATCGTCATGGTGACGCACGATCCCGAGATCGGCGCCCACTGCAAACGGATCGTGCGCATCCGCGACGGCCAAATTTTCGCCGATGAGCGGACGGAGGTGAAACAATGAACCTGATGGAAAGTACCCGGATCGCCCTGCGCAGCCTGGCGGCCAACAAGCTGCGCTCCAGCCTGACCATGTTGGGCATCATCATCGGCGTGGCCGCGGTGATCGCACTGATGGGCGTGGGCCGCGGGGCCTCGGCCGCGATTGACAGCCAGATCAACAGCATGGGCACGAACCTGCTCTTCGTGTCGCCGGGCAGCACCAGCTCGAGCGGCGTCCGCACCGCGCAAGGCTCGGCCCAAACGCTGACCTACGAGGACGCGCTGGCGCTGAACGACCCGGAAAACCTGCCGGCCGTGGCCGCGGTGGCGCCGCAAGTCGAGGCGATGGGTCAGGTGGTTTACATGGGCAACAACGTCAACACGCGCATCGCCGGTGTGACCGCCGACTACGGCCCTGTGCGCAACTACACCGTGCAGGACGGCGAGTTCGTCACCGAGGCGCATGTGCAGGCCAAGTCATCGGTGGTGGTGCTGGGCGCGAATGTCGCCAGCACCCTGTTCGAGGATGCCAGCCCGGTCGGGCAATCGGTGCGCATCAACAACATCACCTTCAAGGTCATCGGCGTGCTGACGGCGAAGGGCGGCAGCGGCATGGGCAACCAGGATGACATGGTGGTTGTGCCGATCACGACCGCGATGGCGCGGCTATCGCGCAACCGCGCGGGCAGCGGCAACGTCATCTCGCAGATCAGCGTGCAGGTGGTGGATGCGAAACAGATGGACGCGGCCATCGAGCAGATCGGCGCGGTGCTGCGCGACCGGCACAACATCCGCTACGAAGATGACTTCACGGTGCGCAGCCAGCAGGACATGCTGGAATCCGCCACCGCGATCACCGACGTGCTGACCCTCTTCCTGGGCGGTGTGGCCGGCATCTCGCTGCTGGTCGGCGGCATCGGTATCATGAACATCATGCTGGTCTCCGTCACCGAGCGCACGCGGGAGATCGGCATCCGCAAGGCGATCGGCGCCACAAAGAAGAATGTGCTGTCGCAGTTCCTCACCGAGGCGACGATCCTGAGCGTGCTGGGCGGGCTGGTCGGGGTGGCAACGGGGGCCGGCATCGCCCACCTGATCTCCGGCGTCTCCGTCGGCACGATGACGCTGCAGCCGGTGATCTCGATGGACTCGGTCTTGCTGGCGACTCTCTTTTCGCTCGGCGTCGGGCTGTTCTTCGGCATCTACCCGGCCTTCCGGGCCGCGAGTCTGAACCCGATTGACGCGTTGCATTATGAATGAACAATAAGAGAATGTGGCCGGCGACATCAGTAGCATTCCACAGGTTGCAGCATCGTGGATGTTACCAGCGGAGCCTACGAGGATCTGCAATTCGATACGCATTCGTTCGCGCCCACCTGTGGCGTATCAAGCGTGGAATGTAACCGTACCGTAACCTCCGGGGCGTAAGGTTGCGCAGGTCAATCGGACGGTCCGACCCATGATTGGCGGGCCAATCAAAGGAGGTTTTGACAGATGCGTCTCAAAGACAAAGTTGCGCTGATCACCGGCGGCGCGGCCGGGATCGGCAAGGCCACCGCGCTCAAGTTCGCGGCCGAAGGGGCCACAGTGATGATCTGTGATGTGAACGAGGCGGCCGCGCAAGCCACCGCCGCACTGCTCGGCCCCAACGCCGCAGCCTATCAGGTCAATGTCGCCGACCGGCAGGCGGTGCAGGCGTGGGTGGATGATGTGGCCGCCCGCACCGGCCGGGTGGACATCCTGGTGAACAACGCCGGGATCGTGCGGGACAATCAGCTTGTGCGCTGGAAGGATGGGCAACTGGTCAAGCAGATGCCCGAAGCAGAATTCGATCAGGTGATCGCCGTCAACTTGAAGGGCGTGTTCAACTGCACGCAGGCGGTGACGCCGCACATGATCCGCCAGGGCGGCGGTGTCATCCTGAACGCCAGTTCGGTCGTCGGGCTGGACGGCAACTTCGGGCAGACCAACTATGTCGCCACGAAGGCCGGCGTGATCGGCATGACCAAAGTGTGGGCGCGCGAGCTGGGCAAATACCACATCCGGGTCAACGCGGTAGCGCCCGGCTTCACCGCCACCGAGATCCTGGCCGCCATGCCCGAAAAGGTGCTGGAGGGGCTGATCGCCCGCACCCCGCTCGGCCGCCTGGGCCAGCCGGAGGATGTCGCCAACGCCTATCTCTTCCTGGCGTCCGACGAGGCCAGCTTCATCAGCGGCGCGGTGCTGCGGGTGGATGGCGGGCTGGTGGTGGGGACGTGACAGGGTGACACGGTGACGGGGTGACGGGTGACGGGTGACATGGTGACACGGTGGCAGGGTGACACGGTGACAGGGTGACACGGAGGCGCCGGGCGCTTCGGCCAGTTGGCGGCTGATGCGCCCGGCGTTTTTGTTAAGGGCCGTGGACAGTTTAGCGAACGGCGGTTTTCTGGTATACTGGACTGAAACAAGGTGAGGTGCAGATATGCGTGCCAGACTGACAGTGAACGTTCCTCCCGACCTACGCCAACGCGCGCTAACCCTTGCGACCGCCCGGGGCGAAACGGTCGCGGAGGTTGTGCGCGCGGCCTTGGAGACGTATGTTGCCGAGCAGGAGTTCGCGCACAGAACGGAACCAAAGCTATCATACCTACGGGAAGGCGCGCCGGTCTTTGACCCAGCCGGTCTGGCCCAGGGCCGCTATGCCGATGCCGAAGTGATGGAGGCACCCAACCTGATCTATGCGACCGAATCCTCTTCGATGGATCCAATTCTGATGAAAGGGCAATTGGCTTCGATCGGCTGGGCAACGCTTTCTCTGGCAGAAATCCAGGCCTGGTTTGACTCCGAGTGGGTGCTTCTTGAAGACCCAGAGACGACGCCATCCCTTGAAGTGCAGGGCGGCCGAGTTCTCTGGCATAGTAAGGACAGGGACGAAGTGTATCGCAAGGCAAAGGAACTGCACCCTGAGTTCTCTGCCGTGCTGTTCACCGGACAATTGCCGGAAGAAGCGGTGGTCGTCCTATGAGCCTCGCCTTCGATGCGAAGCGAGGCCTGATCGTCGTGCCAGCGCGACTCTGGGGGCCAGCCAGAAGCACCATTGTTCGTCTTGCCCTTGACACAGGAGCGACCGCCAGCACACTGAACTGGGACTTGGCCGCCTTCTTGGGGTACGATCCGATTGCTGTAACGGAGCGAATGCAGATGACCACCGGGAGCGGTGTCGAGTTCGTTCCAAAAGTTTTGATCGCTAAAATTCGCGCTCTGGACCTGGAACGTGAGCCTTTCCCAGTGTTATGTCATACGCTACCGCCAAGCGCCATCGTGGACGGAGTACTTGGACTGGACTTTCTACGTGGACGGCGCCTCGTGCTCGATTTCCGAATTGGACTTGCCATCCTCGATTAGATCAAGGAGCTTCTCTATGACCACAGCCATCCCCATCCTGCCGGGCATCACATCCACCTTCGTGGACACCCCACGGCTGCGCCAGCATGTGCTCTCGTGTGGGCCGGCCGGCGGGACGCCGATCGTCTTTCTCCACGGCAACTTCTCGGCCGCGACCTATTGGGAAGAGTTGATGCTGGCCCTGGCCGAGCGCGGCCCTTCGGCAGGCGCAAAGCAAGGGTTCCGCTGCCTCGCGCCCGATTTGCGCGGGTACGGCTGGACCGAGGACAAGCCGATTGACGCCACGCGCGGCTATCGCGAATGGAGCGATGACCTGGACGCGCTGCTCGTCGCGTTGGGCGTCGGTCAAGCCAACCTGGTCGGCTGGTCTATGGCGGGCGGGATCGTCTATCGCTTCATCGCCGACCACGCCGACAAGGTGCGCACGGCCACGCTGCAAGCGCCGGTCAGCCCGCACGGTTTCGGCGGCAGCCGAGGCATCGCGGGCGCCCCCTGCTTCGCCGACTGCGCCGGTTCCGGTGGCGGCGTGGTCAGCCCGGTCTTCGTCCAGCGCATCCAGGCGGGCGACCGGAGCGCCGATGACCCCAATTCGCCGCGCAACATCATCAACGCCTTCTATTATAAAGCGCCGTTCCGCGCCGCCCGCGAAGAGGCCTTCCTGACGGCCGCCTTGCAGGAAAAGACCGGCCCCGACCGTTATCCCGGCGACTTCGTGCCCTCGCCCAACTGGCCCAACGTCGCGCCCGGCGTCCTCGGCCCGGTGAATTGCTGGTCGCCGAAATACCTGCACGGCGACGTGGCCGACCTGCTGGCCGCTGACCCCAAACCGCCCATCCTCTGGATCCGCGGGGACAGCGACCCGATCGTCAGCGACAACTCGATGTTCGACCTCGGCACGTTGGGCAAGCTGGGCTACGTGCCCGGCTGGCCCGGCGATGAGATCGTCCCGCCCCAACCGATGGTGAGCCAGACCCGCGCCGTGTTCGACCGCTACGCAGCGGCCGGCGGCGCTTACCGGGAAGTTCTCCTGCCGGACACGGCGCACTCGCCACACATCGAGAAGCCGGCCGAGTGGCTGGCGGAATTTGTGAAGTTGGTTGATCCGTAATGCGCCACGCCTTCGGCGTTCGCGATGAGTTGCTGCTCCGCACCAAGCTGACGCCGCCCCGTCTGCACCGGCGGGTGCTGCCCCGGCCGGGGCTGATCGCGAAGCTCCGCGAAGCGCTGGATTACCGCCTGACCGTCGTTCAGGCCGGCACCGGCTATGGCAAGACAACCGCACTGGCAGCCCTGAATGGGCCGATTTCGGCCGACGGGGCTGCCTCGGAAACGGGCCGGGAGCCAAACTACACCCTCGTCTGGTACACCCTCGACGAGTCGGACAGCGACCCACAGCAATTCCTCGCCTACTTGATCGGCGCCTTCCGCTTGCAGTTGGCCGACCTGCCGCACACGCCGCTGGTTGTGCTCGACGAAATCGGCCGCGGAGAGATGACGGCTCATTGGTCAAGCGTCGTGGACGCCCTGATCAACGCGCTCGCCGAAAGCCTGCGGCGCCCGACCCTGCTGGTGCTCGACGACTATCACTACGTCGCGAAATCCCCGGACGGCCTGCCGGGCGCGCTCGTCGAACGCCTGGTGACCTTTGCCCCGGCCGACCTGCATGTGATTGCGGCCACGCGCCATCCGCTTGCCTTGTCCGGCATGGTGGGTTGGCGCGCCAAGAACCAGATGCTGGAGATCGGTCGCCCCGACCTCGCTTTTCAGCCCCGAGAGATCGCGGCGCTCTTTCGGGACACCTACGGCATGGCGCTGACCCCAGCCGAAGTCGCGGCGTTGGCCGACAAGACCGAAGGCTGGCCCATTGCGCTGCAACTGGTCTGGCAAGGCCTGCGCAGCGAGACTGCCAGCGCGGACGCCGAAAGGCGTGGCCGGAGCGCCTCGCCCGCGGGGGCGAGAACTGCGCGGACGAACGCCGTGCGCGCCAGCATCACCGACCTGTTAGTCGGCACGCACAGCGAGACCTCCCCCTGGCCCGTGTGGCCCACAGGCCAGGACGGGCTGGCCGCGCT
>CAZYHE010000135.1:0-9426 GCA_964647225.1 uncultured Anaerolineales bacterium | reverse complement strand
CGCCCAGCTGGCAGTCTTGGAAGGCGTGTCCGCCGCCCAGGGATTGGCCACCACTTGAAGATACCCGACCTCGGTGGGATTCAGAACAGCCCCGCCGCCATCATCGGCCAGATTCGGATCATTGGAGGCGAGCTGGATCACCAGCCCACCGGGCTTTCTATTTCTGTCAAGCGTCAGCGCCTCAGACGGCGCGCGCCGGGCGGATGCCCATGTAGATCGTCCCGCCCGTCAGCGTGCGCAGGATCGCGTCGGCGCCCGTCCAGGGGATCTGCTCGTGAATCTGGACCGGCGTCAACGGCTGGTTGCCATCGCGCAGAAAGATGCGGAAGATGTTCGTCACGACCGGGTTGTTCCGGCTGATGAATTCCGATTTGCGGGCGCACTCGCTGCGCAGAGTTTGCAGCAGCGCGTCCGCACGCACGACTTCCGCGGTTTCGGGATCCACCCAATCCACCGCTTCGGTGTTGCGGTGATCGGGGAAACGCGCCTGGCAGTCGGCGCAGAGTTGGCCGCGGACCGCCACCCGGATGTCTTTGCCGCTGGTCTTCCACCAGTCGTAGTCAATCTGAAATTTGGTGTCGAGAGATGGTCGCTTCCACATAGGGCGTTTGTCCTCGGAGCGTGGCCTAGACGGCCAGGCGATAAAGCCCGCCACCAACTTCCTGGATGCGGGCATCACTGGTCAGGATCGCGAAGATCGGGCCGGGCGGGCAGCGCCGCACCAGGTTCACGGCACTGTAGACGGTCTTGGCATGCACACTGCCCGACTGGCTGAGGCCGGCCAGATCCGTGAAGATTTCGTAGACGATCTGTTCCAGCGAGCGGTCGGTGAAGGCCGCGCTGACCCGCAGCTTGGCCGTCTCCTCGGGGCGCTCGTCGCCGATGATCAAGGCCTCGTCGAATTCGCAAGCCACTTCACCCTTGCGCAACTGGATGTCGAGCTTGCCATCTACCACCTGCGCCTTCCGCATCCACTCGCGGCGCATCCGCTTGGGCTTGAAATCCACCACGATCTCGCCCGACTTGTCGCGGCGCTCCAGGACGATGTAGGCGCCGGCGGGGAGCTTGTGCTGCTCGAACCACGGTCGCAGGCCCGCCAGGTAGCGGCCAGCATGAACCACCCAGGCCGTGAATCGTTGGCCCCAGCGGCCATCAATCAGCGTGACGACCGTGCGCTCGCCGTGGCCCAGCGGGAAGAAGGGCCGGGTGTGCTTGTTCAGCGGCAGCGTGCCCGAGATCAGGTGCGGGTAGGTGAGCATCAGCGTGGTCGTCGGCAAGTTCGCACGGGCGGCCGACGGCTCCGAGATCAGTTCATCCGACCATTCGTCGTCCAGTTCCCACTCGACCTGGACCAAGTCACTGGCGACCAGGTTCCGGTCGAAGGGAATCGGGGCAAAGCGCAGCGGCTCCGGCGTTTCCACGGCCTCGATCGGCTCCAGGCGCCGCAAGATCCAACTGCGTTTGTCGCCCGGCCCGACCTGATCAAACCGGCCATCCGCGTTGAGCGCGCTGTTCAGCGAGAAGGCGAGCACGTCGGGCTTGATTTCGGCGGGCAGTTCAATCTCGGCCAGCAGCGCGGCTGTCTCGACCGGCGCGCCGCGCATCTCGATCGCCGCTTCGGCGATGTTCATATACCCGACATGGATGTCGGCGAGCAGGCCGCGCGGGAGCCAGCGGTCTTCGAAAGTGGCGAAATCCGACAGTTGGCCGAGCTGCGCTCTCAGCATGGCCGGCAGGTTCGTGGCGACCGCTGCCAGCAGGCTGGCAGGCGGCTCCGCGCTCCCGGAGATCAACATCTCGGGCGCGCTGAAGTTGAGCTTGTGCGGCGCGGTAAGTCCGGTCGCAAAGCTGCGTTGGCGGCGATCCGGGCCGAAGTCCACGGTGATCACATCGAAGGCGCCGTATTCGGGGTTCTGGCCCGGCCGCAACTCAACGACTTCGCCCAGCCGGAAATCAAGCGAGGGGAAGATGATCTTGTCGCCGAGGGCGAAGCGCTTTTTGGGCTGATAGATGACCCCGCGGCCAAGCTCGGCGCGCAATTCAACATCTTCGCGGCGACAACGTTCGCCGATCAGCGCTTCGGCCAGCGCCGGGGTGCTCATCGGCTGCTCCGCGTCGAGGAGCAGGGTGTGCAGGAATTCGATATCAGACGGGGAAACGGTAAATCCCTGCCAATACTCGGTGGTCTGTGTCTTGCGTTGAATCACGCGGAGAATCTCCTCACAATGGCAACTGATGCATAATCACGAAAGAGCATTCTACCAGCAAATGGCCCCTTCGCCAAATCTCTCGCAATGTGTGTGCAGGGCGCGGCTCAGGCCGGTTCGAACGCCTCGTCATCGTCCACATCATCCTCTCCCGCATCGCCGGCGTCTTCGTTGATCAGTTCCAGCGCGTCTTCCGCAAACCGCTGCGGCACTTGGACCCGCACCAGGCCCAGCCCATCAACCGTCAAGCCGTAGATGGGGCCGAGCGATTCGTAAGCCAGCAGCGCCGGAATCCCCGCGCTTTGCAGCTTGCCTTTGATGACCTCCGCCGCCAGCATTCCCTGGGCGGCATAGACCGTGACCATTTCAAGTTTATCCATTGCGCGCTCCTCTGACCATAGTATACCATGAAGTGGGCTGCCTGTCACAGTTGCCAGGCGCGGTTTGCCAATCGCCGCAATGCGCGCGACAATAGCGGTGTCCCGGCTAATTGCCGGGGAGGAGGAGAGAGGCACGATGCCATACCGAACGGTGAACGGCATTCGGCTACGTTACGAACTTTGGGGCGAGGGCGAGACGCCGTTGGTCTTGCTCCACGGGCTAGGCTCCAGCGCCGACGACTGGCTGCTGCAGCTTCCGGCTTTTGCCCCACATTTCAAGTGCATCCCGCTCGATCTGCGCGGCCACGGCGCGTCGGACAAGCCGGCCGGGCGCTATTCCGTCGCGCTCTTTGCCGCCGATGTGGCCCAGTTGCTGAACCAGCTTGCGTTGGCCCCCGCGCATGTCCTGGGCTTGAGCCTCGGTGGGCTGGTGGCGCAGCAGTTGGCGCTGGCGCACGCGGCGGTCGTGCGCAGCCTGATCCTCATCAACACGTTTCCCGGACTCTGGCCGCCACCGCGTGCGTTGCTCCGCGTGCTGTTGCGCCGGCGCAGCACGATTTTGCAGCCGCAGGATATGACGCGCGCGGCCACTGCCGTGGCGGACGAGCTATTTCCCGATTCCCGGCTGGCGCTGTTGCGCGAGTGGACGATCCGCCGGCTGGCCGCCAATGACGCAGATGCCTATCGGCGGGCGACGGTGGCGGTCCTCCGCTTTTGGCCCAGGCGTCTCGATCAGGTCAAGCTGCCGACCCTGATCATCGCCGGTGAACAGGATCGTATCGTGCCACGGGTTTATCAAGCGCGCCTGCGGGCGCGGCTGCCCCACGCGGAGTTCGTGTCGGTCGCCCATTCGGGGCACGCCAGCAATCTGGATCAGCCCCAGGTGGTGAACGAAGCGGTGCTGCGGTTTCTGTTTGCGCTGGAGGGCCTTCGTGATACCGGAGCCTGATGACTTTGCTGTACCCGCCGACCTGATCCCCATCACGGCGGACCTGGCGATTCCGGAGAGCGAGTTGCGCTACCGTTTCAGCCGGTCGGGCGGGCCGGGGGGCCAGCACGTCAACCGGAGCGAGACGCGCGTGGAATTGCTGTTCGACGTGGCCGGCTCGCCCAGCCTGTCGGAAGCGCAGCGGGCGCGCATCACCAGCCGGTTGGCCGGCTATGTGGATGGCGCGGGGGTGCTGCACATCGTCTCTTCGGCCACGCGCAGCCAGCTCGAAAACCGGGCCGACGTGACCGAGCGGTTTCGCGGCTTGCTGGCGGCCGCGCTCCACCGGCACAAGCATCGCGTGCCGACGCGCCCCAGCCGGGCCGCCAAGCAGGCTCGCCTCGACGGTAAACGCGCCCGGTCGAAAACTAAACAGGGGCGGCGAAGCGTGGATGACGAGTAGTAGCGCTGGCTTGTGTTCAGCGTCTCTTTTCGCGCAGCACTCGGGATGTAGCCGCAAGATCTTTACGAGAGCCTTGCTTTTCCGCAGGCCATCCGAGAAGTGAACGAAGATAGTTTTGCACACTCAATCCAGCGTTCTCTGCGCGTTGCTCTAGCTCGATTTTCTGTTCGTCAGACAGGTAGAAGGTTATCCTGGTGTCTCTGATACGGGACATATTCATCCTTGACACTGTACGGTACAGTGTGCTATAATTACAGATGAAGTGAGCCAGGGGCTCAGTTGTTTGGAAGCCACGCTATTTGGGGGCCTGTAGATGCGAGCATCGGCTAGTCAGCAACTCGTCTTAGTCGCCACCGAACAAATCGAGCCGGCGGAGTCAGAATATCGGCCGCTCGCTTCGGTATGGGAAGGAACCGATGCTGATTTATTGGAAAAAATGCTAAGTTTCTATCCTCACAATGAACCGATACTCATCCTTGATGCCACGGTGAATGCTGGGCGATTCTGGGAAGGTAGTACACGCCCTGTGGTTGGGCTGGATATTGATATCCAACACCGTCCAGATGTGAACGCTGACAATACACGGTCGCCATTTCCCGATGGATGTTTTGATATTGTAGTATACGATCCGCCGCATATTCCCAACCAGGGCAAGGATCGGTCAAAGGATTTTAACACTCGATTCGGGCTAACCCTTAAGTCGTCGGCAGAGAACGGTTATAATTTCTCGCATCTTTATCCGCCTTTTGTTCGAGAGGCTTATCGTATCCTACAACCTGATGGCGTATTGTTCTGCAAGATTGCCGATTATGTGCATGGGCATCGTTTTCAGTGGGCGCATATCGAATTGTTCAACGCAGCTACCGCCGCGGGCTTCTGTCCATGCGATTGCATTGTGAAGATTCGTCAAGGCCCGATCATTTCCCCACGATGGAAGACGGCGCATCATGCGCGTCGGCATCACTCCTACTGGTTGATCTTTCGTAAGTCAACCAAGTGTGAGTGAACGAAGTTTTCATATAGACAACGGTTGATCCCATTCGGCAAGCATCAAACAGCGATCAATTGACAGCCGATGAATCTGGCACTTGCCATCGGCGCCATCGTAATGCACTCGAAAAACGCGTTGGTCATTGTCGAAGATATCAGCCGCCATGCTTTGGCGTCCGGGGCGTTTGCCAACCGGCTGTACTTCTGTGTTTTGGACGAGTCTCAGGACGCCAAGTGGAATCTCAATCAGTTGATAGTGGATCAGTGATTTGTGTTGCCATATCGCCCGCAACATCAACAAATGTTCATAGCGCGACAGATGCGCCAGAGTATGTTGGATCAAATGCGCCGAATCCCACAGCCCTGCTTCGGTGGTACACAGTTTGGTGATGCTGATATGGTTCTGCGCTGTGCCAGCGCCGGTCTCTGTTTTCAAGGAAATCTTTACGTCGCCCACCAATAGATCATGTCTCGGAGTATTGGCTGTACTGAGAACTACTTGTTGGGCAGGCCAGCCCGCGTTGCGGAAAGCTCGCGCGACGAGAGACTCAAAGAATACACCTTGTGGCGGGATGTGAGGGTAAAGCGTGTGGTGCGTTTCGATCAGTGTTTTGAGAGCTGCAAGGAATCGGTCATCGAACAGTGAGTTGGTTTCAAGTCCCATAGCTGTCTCCAGATGTCTCAGAATACAAACGGAATGAGGAGTTTGCTGCGCGACTTGTACGCTGCGAATTCAGGGTAGCGGGCGAGGGAGCGATCCTTGCGGCGCATGTTGGGCAGCCAGACGAACAGGACGAACAGCAGCACGATGACGAGCGGCGCCCAATGCATGGCGAGCAGGCCGAAACCGAGGTAGATCAGCAGTTCGCCGAGATAGTTCGGGTTGCGCACGCGCGACCAGAGGCCATCGGTCATCAGTTCCCCCGGACGCAGGCGCAGGAAGGTGTGTTTCTGCATGTCGGCGGCGAAATGCAGAAACACGCCGAGCGTGTAGAGCGCGACACAGCCCCCAAGATACCAGGCCGGCGCGTGGACCCCGCGTGCCATCAGCAACCAGGGCGCCAGCCAATAGAGGCTCAATCCGCCCCAAATCACCAACCCGTAGCCGAGGCTGGCCGGCCGTTCCCACTGCTTGTCGGGAAAAACTTGACTTTTGAGCACCCACAGCGCACCATAGGCCCCGTGGAGCGCCAGATAGACCCACGCCGTCGGGTTGTCCCACTGACCGTACAGCGCGATCAACAGCAGGACGAAAAGCCCGGTCGCTGCCTTGTGCGAATCAATGAAGTGTTTTTGCCGCATGGGCCATTCCTTTGCTCAAACCAGCGGCCACGGGTAGGGCCGGCGATCTTCCGGGGGGGCGGGGAATGTCCCCTCCTCGATCAACTCCGTCAGCCGGCGCCGCAGGCTGGCGATCTCGCCCCGGTTGAGCAGTTCGGTGAGGTCGGCCAGCGCGGCCGCTTTGGGGTCGTTGAGCACGCGTTGGAGTTGCTTCAGGTCGGCGGCCAGGTCGGCCGGGATCGGCGCGCCGGCGAAGTCCCAGATGACGGTGCGCAGCTTCGGCTCGGCATTGAAGCACAAGCCCTGGTCAATCGCCACGATCCGGCCCGGCCCGGCCGCCAGGCAGTGACCGGCCTTCCGGTCGGCGTTGTTGCAGACCACGTCGAAGAGCGCCAGCGCCTGCAGCACGCGATGGAAGGCGGAGTCCTGCTGGAAGGTGAAGAAGTGCGCGTCCTGGTCGGCGTCGGCGAACAGTTGCACCGAGCCGAGGCCGTGCGGCCCGCGACGCAGCACCGTGGGCGGCACCAGGTTCCAGCCCAGCGCCCGGCTGGTCAGGTAGGCGGCGGTCTCGCGGCGGGCCAGGGTGCCGCGCGGGAAGTCCCACAGCGGCTGTTCCCCGCGGATCGGCTTGTAGATGACGACGGTTGGGTCCGGCCCGTTGCCGATGTGCCCCAGGAAGGTATAATTCGAGCTCCAGGGCATCAGCCCTTCGAGCGCCAGCGTGCCGTCGCGCAGCAACTCCAGCAGGCTCTCCTCGGCCGGGTGGAAGGGGGGCTGGAGCGGCGCGGCGGTCCGGTTCATTGCAGGTAGTCGCCGCCGCCCTTCCGGCGACTGAGGAAGGCCAGGCAGAAGTGGCCGAAGTCGTCCATCGGCTCGCCACAGTTGGGACAGAGCGGCCGGCCGGCGGCGACGGCTTCTTCGGCCTGCCGCCCCAGCAAATGCGCCTGGCCCCGCGTGGTGAAGACCTGCATCGCGTCCTCCGTCCCGTCCCCTTCGGGAAGTTCCACCATGCCATCGTTCTCCGCGTCCTGCAGGGTGAGCACGATCAGGTCGTGCAGGCGGTCGTAGCCCAGGCCGATGCCGCCCACGCGGAACTCCGGTTTGAACGGCTCGCAGAGGGCGAGATTCGGTTCGGCGGCAATGAGCGGTTCATCGAGTTCTGGGAATTGCTGGCGGATGTCTTCGAGCAGCCGGGGGATGCTGCGCCCAAGCGCCAGGGCTTGATCCTTTTCGATCACCCAGGACACCGTTTCGCCATCCACACGGGCCTGCAGGATGAAGACGCGCTGGCCGGGATGGCCGACCGCGCCGGCCGTGATGCGTGAAACCGGGTAGATTTCGTTGTCGTAGTAAGTCATGGCGCCTCTGCTGGCATGAGGCGGGCCGCCCAATTGCGGCCCGCACGCTCACACACTATTTGTCCTACGCAAGATGGGACGTGTCGTTGCTGCGGATCAACCGCGGGCCGTTGGGCGAGAAGGCCAGTTCGCTGACCGAGGCCGGGTCCACATGCAAACGCTGGTACAGATCAATGTGCATGCCGGTGTAGTACGCCAGCGCCGCCTTGATCGGGTCGGCGTGCGAGAAGGCCACGATCAGCCCGCCGGGGTGCGCCGCGCGGATGCCGTCCAGCGCCCGCACCATGCGCGCCTGCACCGCCGTGATGCCTTCGCCGCCGGGATGCGTCACGCCGCTCGGATAGCTCTGCATCTTCGGCCAGATTTCGGTCTTCGCCAATTCGGCGATCGTCTGGCCGGTCCAGTCACCGCAATCGGTCTCGGTCAGGTCTTCGATGATGTGGATCGCCAGACCACGTGCCGTCGCGACCGGCTCGGCGGTTTCCTGGGCGCGCGTCATGGGGCTGCTGTAGATTGCGGCAATCTGCGTATCTGCCAGGCGTGCGGCGAGCGCTTGCGCCTGGCGGCGCCCCTGGTCGTTCAGGTGGACGCCGGGCGTGCGGCCGGCCAGGCGCCCGGCGTCGAGATACTCATTGTGGCCGTGGCGTACCAGCAAGAGCCGGGTCGTTTCCTCGCTCATCGTGTTGTTCCTCAGTCGGAAATCGGGGGGGCGGCTGAAAGTCACCCCATTCCAGGGCCTGCCCCGCCCATTCGGGGATGCCGGTCTGCGCGCCGACGAGCGCGTCGCCGATCTCGCGCAGGACGTTCATCGTTTCGCGCGCCGCGCGCTGCCAGGCCGTCCCGCGCTCCTCACCGAGCGCGGCGGCCGCCGCCTCCGGGCTGATCTGCTGCCCATCTCCCTGCGCCGCTTCCATGATCCGGCCCGACACCCAGACATAGAGGTCGGCCGCCGTGGAATCGGTGAATTGCTGCAGGAGGTTGCGGCGCAGGATCGCGGCGACGATGGGCTGGTAGACTTTGACATACCAGTTGGCCGCGGCGTCCGCGAAGCTCGCCTCACCAAGCCCTGGATGGTCGAGGCCCATGAAGTAGCGATGGGCCTTGATGTGCTCAAGCAGCATTGGATAACCGCATGGTTTAGTGAAGGAGATCTCATTGATCGGGCCGAAACGTTCTTCCAGCCCGGTCTCTCGCATGAAGTAGGCGCGTTCAGCTTTGATGATCGCCGTGTCGAGCGTGTCGCCGGCCTCCAGGCCGGGATCCACCGGAATCTCGGTGACATAGGCGGCGACCTTGTCGAAGCCGGCCGCGCGGGCCGCCGAAACACGATGATTGCCGTCGGCCACGAAATAGACGCCGCCGAGTTTGTAAAGCTCAACCGGCGGCACGCCTTCCAGGCTGCCCATCGCCCGATAGACCCGCACCCACCGGTCGCCCGAGATGCCGCCGCGCGGGCGGAAATCGCGCGTAAAATCACGATAGCGCCCTACGCTGCCGACGATCTGCTCCAGGGGGATCATCTCGATCTGGCGGCCGGGGATCTGCTGATAGGCCTGCAAAGCCTGAATCAGACTTTCGTAGGGCAGCAGGTCATCCTCTCGGCCGGTCAGCCGGGCGAAGAAATCCTGGCGGTCAGCGCGCCGGCGCTCCCGCCAGAAGCGCTCGTAGACTTCATGCACCGAGTCAGTATAGGTTAAGGTGTCCATCCACAGTTCCGGCACAAAAAAGCGCCCCGGAAACGAAGTCTCCGGGGCCATTGCAATTGGTAGCGGATACGGGATTCGAACCCGTGTCTCCGCCTTGAGAGGGCGATATCCTG
>CAZYHE010000134.1:0-9495 GCA_964647225.1 uncultured Anaerolineales bacterium | reverse complement strand
GCTCGTCGAGATTCTCAAAGCTTTGTCTGGAAACGCCAAGCTCATCATCATGGACGAGCCGACGAGCACCCTGACCTCGTCGGAGACCACCCTGCTCTTCGACATCATCCGGCAGCTCAAGGCCAGCGGCGTGACCGTCGTCTACATCTCGCACCGCATGGAGGAGGTCTACGCGCTGTCTGACCGCGTCACCGTGCTGCGCGATGGCAAGCTGGTCACGGTGCTGGAGAAGGAACAGATCTCGCCCGCCGAGATCATCCGCCTGATGATCGGCCGGAAGCTGACTGCAGATGAGACGAAGCGCGTCATGGTCCGGAAGGGCGGCGAGCCTGTTCTGGAAGTCAAGGACCTGACCTCGGTCGGTCGCTTCTACGGCATCTCCTTTGCCCTCGCCAAAGGCGAGATCCTGGGTCTGGCCGGGCTGGTCGGCTCCGGGCGCACCGAGGTGGTGCGCGCGATCTTCGGCATTGACCCTTACGACAAGGGAGACGTGTACCTCAACGGCAAACCCTACCAGCCGTCGGTGAGCCGGGGCATCGCTTCGGGCTTCGGCATGGTGCCCGAGGACCGGCGCCAGCAAGGCATCCTGGCCACCATCCCAATGACGAGGAACATCGGTATCACCAATCTGGACACCATCTCGAAATTCTCCTGGGTGAGCGAACGTAAGGAGATGGCGCTCTGCCACTTGGGCATTGACCTGCTCAAGATCAAGCCGAAGAACCCGGACATCAACGTCGGCAACCTTTCCGGCGGCAACCAGCAGAAGGTCGTGGTCGGCAAGTGGCTGGTGCGCAACCTGAAGGTATTGATCATTGATGAGCCTACGGCCGGCATTGATATCGGGGCGAAGGACGAGCTCTACGAGACCATCCAGCGGCTGGCCCGGGAGGGCATCTCCGTGATCTGTGTCTCATCCGATTTGCCTGAGCTGGTGCGCCTGACGGATCGCATCATCGTGTTGCGCGAGGGGCGGATGGTCAAGGAGTTCGCAGAAGGGCATGTGACCGAAGTAGATGTCCTGAAGGCCTCCTCAGGCATCCTCGAAGGCGGTAACCATGACAACTAAATCGTTCCTGGCGCGCTTCCGTCTGCTGTTCATCGTCCTGGCCGTGGGCGCGGTCCTGGCGCTCATCTACCCGCGGTTCCTGACGGTGAGTAATCTCACCAACGTCCTCTGGTCCGTCTGCGTGATCGCGATCATGTGTACCGGCGCCATCTATACCCCGATCACCGGCGGCATTGATCTGTCGGTCGGCTCGGTGGCGGCGATCGCCAGCATCGTCGTGAATCACTTGATGAACGTGCTAGGCGTGCCGATGGTACCCAGCCTGCTGATCACGCTGGTTATCGGCACGGCGATCGGCCTCCTCAACGGCGTCGTGGTGGCCAAGTTCAGGGTCCATGGCTTCATCGTCACCATGGCCGCCAAGACCTACCTGTTCGGCCTCGCCATGTTGATCTCGAACGGCGCGATGATCGGGATCTACGAGCCGAAGGCGTTCCTGTTCATCGGCACGGGCCGGTGGCTGGGCATCCCCGTGCCGGTCTACATCATGCTGGTCATCACCGTGTTGAGTCATCTCCTGTTGAAGAACACGGTGTTCGGCCGGCAGGTGATCGCTGTGGGCGCGAACGATGTGACGGCCAAGCTGTCGGGCGTGGATCCCGATCGGACCCGCATGGCCGCCTACACCATTTCTGCCTTCACGGCGACGTTAGCCGGCATCGTGCTGGCCTCCCTCACGCAGCAGGCATATGCCGTGGCCGCGCAGGGCTATGAGCTAAACGTCATCACCGCGCTGGTGGTCGGCGGCACGAGCCTGCTGGGCGGTTCCGGCTCCGTCTTCGGCGCGCTGCTCGGCGCAATCCTGGTGGGCTTCATTGACAACGGCCTGAACCTGATGAACGTGCCCGCGGCCTACCATCCGATCGTGACGGGCATCGTGATCCTCGGCGCCCTGATCCTGAACACCGGCGTCACGCGTCCGCGGTGGCTGCGGCTGCCCATGCTGCGCAGGGCTGGCACGCAGAGCTAAGAGAGAAATCAGCTAAATATCGAACTCTGGAATCGCGCCTTCAGGCGGTCACACCGGCTAAAGCCTCGATTCCAGAGTTGAGACACCAAAACGATGCCTATCATCCGCACGATCCTGGGCGACATTGATCCCAAGCTCATGGGCGTCACCGATGCCCATGAGCACCTGATCCGCATCGGCGGCGGCGAGGTGACGCACGGCGGGGAGGATATGCGCCTGCCGAGCGTCGAAAAGGCCATCGAGGAAACCGGGATGTTCCTCGCCGCCGGCGGCAAGACGATCGTTGACACCGCGCCGTGCAGCCTGGGCCGCGACATCCGCAAGCTGCTCGAAGTCAACGCCCAGGTCGCGGCCCACATCATCGCCAGCACCGGCTTCCAGGAGGGCATGCTCTACGATAACACCGTGCATTGGGTCGCCCGCTACACGGTCGAGCAGATCGCCGAACTGCTGGTCGCGGACATCGAAACAGGCATCGACATGCACGACTACATGGGGCCTATCGTCGAGCGCAGCCCAGGCCGGGCGGGCGCGATCAAGATCGGCACGGGCTATGGCGTCATCAGCCCGTTCGAGCAGAAGATCATCCACGCAGCGGCGCTGGCGCAACGCGCGACCGGCGCCGTGCTCAACACGCACACGCGCGCCGGCACGCTGGCGCTGGAACAAGCCCAGACGCTGATGGGCTACGGCGTCCCGCCCGAACGCATCATCCTGGGCCACGTGCAGCGCAACCCGGACCTGTGGTACCACAAGACGCTCGCGGCACGGGGGTGCAGCTTCATGTATGATGGCGGGTATCGCGTCAAGTACTACCCCGACAGCACGCGCGCCGAGTTGATCCGCGGCATGATCCAGGCGGGGTACCAGAAGCACATCACCCTGGGCTGCGATGCGGGCAAAAAATCGTATCAGAAGGCGTACGGTGCAGGCACCGGCTTCGATTACGATCTGACAGTCTTCGTGCCGCGCCTGCGGGAAGAAGGCATCCCTGAGGACGCCATCGAGGACATGCTGGTCAACAACCCCGCCCGGCTGTTCGCCATCGAAAAATAGTGGAAACACGGAGCAACATCATGGAACGACCGAAACTACAGGTCGCCCTGGACCTCCAGGACCTCCCGTCCGCGCTGGGGCCGTTGCAGAAGGCGGCGCCACACCTGGACGTGATCGAATGCGGCACGATCCTCTGCCTGGCAGAGGGGATGCATGCGGTGCGGATCATCCGCAGCCTCTTCCCCGACAAGCCCATCCTGGCCGATGTGCGCATTGCCGAGGCCGGCAGCCTGATCTCCAAGATGGCGTTCGACGCCGGCGCGAGTTGGGTCTCCGTGGTCAGCGGCGCTACGCTGACCACCGTGGAAGCCGTCATGAAAGAAGCGGCGAAGCATCCCGGCGCCGAGGTGCAGATCGAGCTGATCGACGGCTGGACGTGGGAGCAGGTGGCCGCGTGGCGCGCGCTGGGCGTGCCGCAGGTCATCACGCATCGCAGCCGCGACGCGGAGGCCAAGGGCGCGCTCACTTGGACCGGGCATGACTTCGATGAAATCCGCCGCCTGGCCGAGATGGGCTTCAAGGTCACGGTGACGGGCGGCGTCAAGCCCGAAGATATTCCGCAGTTCGCGGGCGTGCCGGTCTTTGTCTTCATCGCCGGCCGCGGCATCTACGCCGCGGCTGACCCGGCGACGGCGGCAAAGCATTTTCAAGAGGTCATCGCGGCGACTTACAAGTAACCAAATGCCATTCTGAGTAGTTCTCATGCCGCACGTGCCGCTACCGACTAGAGAAACGGGACGCGGACCACGCGGAGACCGCGGACGACGCGGATATATTTCGGGCCTTGTCCGCGTTCTCCGCGTCGTCCGCGTCGTCCGCGTCCCATTCTCAGGCCACGGTGACAGATCGAAGGATGAGTCCCGATGAAACATCTACCCATCGGCATTTATGAGAAGGCCTTGCCTTATAACGCCACCTGGCGCGAAAGATTGGCGATGGCGCACGACGCCGGCTTCGACTTCGTGGAGATGTCGGTTGACGAGAGCGACGAGCGTCTGGCCCGCCTGGACTGGGCTGCCAGCGCGCGCGCCGAGCTGCGCGAAGCGGTCGCGGCCACCGGCGTGCCCATCCGCACCATGTGCCTCAGCGGGCACCGTAAGTGGGCGTTGGGCAGCGCCGCGCCCGAGATCCGCGCGCGCGGCCTGGAGATCATGCGCCAGGCGGTCAGGTTCTGCGCGGACACCGGCATCCGCACCATCCAGCTCGCCGGTTACTATGTGTACTACGAACCGCACGTCGCCGAATCCTTTGAACGCTACCGCGATGGGCTGGCGCAGGGGCTCGAATGGGCCAGCCAGTCCGGCGTGATGCTGGCGCTGGAGAACGTGGACGGCAATGACGTTGATTCGATCACCAAGGCCATGATCTTCGTGGATCACTTCGACTCACCCTGGTTCCAGGTGTACCCGGACGTGGGCAACCTGGGCGAGCACGGCCTGGACGTGATTGCCGAGCTGGAGCGCGGCCGCGGGCACCTGGTGGGCATCCACGTCAAGGACACGCGGCCCGGCGAGCCACGGCGCGTGCCGTTCGGCCAGGGCATCGTGCCTTTCGTGGACGCGTTCCGCAAGCTGGCCGACATGCGCTACGTCGGCCCGGTGATGCTGGAGATGTGGAACGACGACGCACCCGACGCCTTACGCATCATCCGTGAGTCGCGCGCGTGGGTGCTTGCGCGGATGATCGAAGGTGGGCTGGTGAAGTAGCGCAACAGCCCGTGGGAGGATAACCGCAATGCTCGAAAAATTACGTGAAGAAGTCTGGCGCGCCAACATGGCGCTGCCGGCAAACGGCCTGGTCACCTGGACCAGCGGCAACGTCAGCGGCCGCGACCGCGACTCCGGCCTGATCGTCATCAAGCCCAGTGGCGTCCTGTTCGATGAGCTGACCCCGGAAAACATGGTAGTGGTCAATTTGGACGGCAACATCGTCGAGGCGACCCTCGGCCCCTCCACCGACACCGCGTCGCACCTGTCGATTTATCGGCACCGACCCGATATCAACGCGGTGACCCACACGCATTCGAACTACGCCACCGCGTTCGCGGCCGTCGGCAAGGCGATCCCGGTCTGCCTCACCGCCATTGCCGACGAGTTCGGCGCCGCCATCCCCTGCGCGCCCTACGTCCGTATCGGCGACCAGGAGATCGGCGAGACCATCGTGCGCCACATCGGCACGTCGCCGGCCATCCTGATGAAGCAGCACGGCGTGTTCACCATCGGCGCCACGATCAAGAAGGCGCTGAAGGCGGCGGTGATGGTCGAAGACATCGCCCGTACCGTCTGGCTGGCGCTGCAGATCGGCCAGGTGGCAGAGCTGCCCGCGGAGGAGATCGCGGCCAATTTTGACCGCTACCAGAATCGCTACGGTACCTTCGCGGCGAGCAAAATCGGATAGCGTCGCGGCGCAGCGTAGAGACGTAGCCGGCTACGTCTCTACGACGACGACCATGTGCGCCCCAGGAGATAAGCGATGCCTCGATTCGACATCACCACCCTTGGTGAGGGTCAGTTGCGTTACAGCGTGCCGCCCGGGCAGCGTCTGGAAATGGCGCCCCAGCTCGACGTACACGTGGCCTGCACCGAGGCCAACGTCGCGAGCCTGTTGGCGCGGCTCGGCTGGCGCTGCGGGTGGATCAGCGGTATGCCTGACACACCGCTGGGCCGCCGGGTCGCCAACGAATTCCGGCTGTCAGGCCTCGACCTTTCCGCGCTGGTCTGGTCAGATTCGGGCCGGCTGGCGACGTATTATGTCGAGTATGCTGTGCCCCCGCGCCCGACACAGGTCTACTACGACCGGGCCAACACCGTCTTCACGAACCTGAAGATTGATCAGATCAACTGGGACTACCTGCTCGACACCCGGCTGGTCCACATCTCGGGCCTGACGGTGCCGCTCTCGCCTGCGATCCGGGAGATCCTGCTCGAAGCCGTGCGCCGCGCGGGCGCCGCCGGGGTACCGGTGAGCTTCGACATGAACTACCGGCGCCGCGTGTGGACGCCCCAGGAAGCGCGGAACACGGTGCTGCCCATCCTGCGCGACGTGGCCGTGCTCTTCTGCGGCCGGAGCGATGCGCGCCAGGTCTTCGGGATCGAGGGCAAGCCCGAGGAGATCGTGCTCCAGCTTGGGGACCTGACAAGCGCCGGGCATATCGTGACCTCGCTATCGGGCGACGGCCTGATCGGCTGGGATCGCCGGACGTTCTACCGGCAACCCGCGCGTGAAGTCGTGATCCTGGATCGCATCGGCGCGGGGGATGCGATGGTGGGCGGCGTGTTGCACGGTTGGCTCCAGGGCGATTTCGCCAAGGGGCTCCGCTATGGCGCGCTCACGGCAGCGCTGGCGCTCAGCCAATACGGCGACCAGGTCATCACGACATCCGCAGAAGTCGAGTCGCTGCTGGATACCAACTCGCCGGATATCTTCCGCTAGTGAGGACGACAATGAAGATCGCAGTAGGAAGCGACCACGGCGGCTATCCGCTCAAGCAGGTTGTCGTGGCTGAACTGACCCAGCTCGGGCACGCAGTACTTGACTGCGGCGCGCACAGCTACGATGGCGGGGACGACTACCCGGATTTCGCCCGTGCCGTCGGGCTGGCGGTGCAGCGCGGGGATGCTGAGCGCGGGATCATGCTGTGCGGCAGCGGCGTCGGCGCCTGCGTGGCCGTCAACAAAGTGCGCGGGGCCAGGGCCTGCGTGTGCCACGACACCTACTCGGCGGCGCAAGGGGTCGAGCACGACGCCATGAACGTGCTCTGCCTCGGCGCGCGCATCATCGGAGAGGAGCTGGCCCGCGCGCTGGTGCGCGCCTTCGCGGCCGCACGGTTCTCGACTGACCCACGTTTCCAGCGCCGCCTGGACAAGGTGCTCCAGATCGAACAGGCGTGCGCGGAGTGAGGAGCGCTATCATGCCATTGAATCCACTGTTCGAGCTTCAACAGCACGGCCAAAGCGTCTGGTTCGATTCTATCGGGCGCAATCTCATCAGGTCAGGCGGGCTGCAGAAGTTGATTGACCAGTACGCGATCGTGGGCGTCACTTCCAACCCGACGATCTTCGACAAGGCTATCACCGGCAGCGCGGACTACGACGAGGAGATCCGCAGCCTGGCGGGCCTGGGCCAGCGTCCCCCGCAAATCTTCGAAAAGCTGGCGACCGATGACATCCGCATGGCTTGTGATGTCTTGCGGCCGGTCTACGAACAGACCAACGGCGTTGACGGTCGGGTCAGTATCGAGGTCAGCCCGTACCTGGCATTCAAGACCGAGGAGACGACCGAGGAGGCGCGGCGGCTGTGGCGCACCGTTGATCGGCCCAACCTGCTGATCAAGATCCCGGCCACGCGCGAGGGCATCCCGGCGATCCAGCAGATGATCTACGAGGGCGTGAGCGTCAACGTCACCCTGCTCTTTGCGGTGTCGTTCTACGAGGCTGTCATGGAAGCCTACCTGGCCGGGCTGGAGCGCCGCGTGGCTGAGGGCAAGGCCATCAACCAGATCCATTCGGTCGCCAGCTTCTTCGTGAGCCGGGTGGACACGATGGTTGACCGGGAGCTGGAGGCCAAGATCCGCGCCGCGCAGGACCCGGTGGAGCAGGCGCGGCTGCGAAACTTGCTCGGCAAGGCGGCGGTTGCCAATGTCAAGGCCGCCTACCAGGCGTTCAAGCGGGTCTTCAGGGGCCCGCGCTGGGATGCGCTGGCGGCGCAGGGCGCTAACCTGCAGCGGCCACTGTGGGCCAGCACCAGCACCAAAAACCCGGCCTATCCAGACACTCTGTACATCAGCGCGCTCGTCGGTCCGCATACAGTCAACACCATCCCGGAAAACGCCCTGCTGGCCTTCGCCGACCACGGCGTGGTTCGCGGGAGCACGGTGGAGGAGGAGATCGAGGTCGCGCACAGCATCTTGGCGCAGTTGGTGGAAGCCGGCATCAGCCTGCAAGATATCGTGGCGCGGCGGCTGATCGATGAGGGCGCCGGCCTTTTTATTGACTCCTTCGACAGGCTGCTTGCCGGCCTGCAGAAGAAGTACGACGCTGTGTCGACACTATGATCTGGAGGTTACAATGGCGGTCATAACCATTTCCCGGCAATACGGCAGTGGGGGCGATGAAATTGCCTCCCGGGTGTGCGAGCTACTGGGCTATCGCTATTTTGACAAACGCATGATGGCCCAGGTGGCCTCCGAGATGGGGCTCACCTCCAAGGAGGTCATCGACTCCCAGGAGGAACGCCACGAGGTCCTCAGCTTTTTCGAACGCCTCTTCGGGCATAAGGTCGCGGAGGCCCGGGTATCCACCGACCAATCGAGTGGAGCCAGGACGGTGGACGTTGGTGAGCTCGATTCCAGGCGCTATATCACAATGGTGCGTGATCTCATCCAAACGGCCGCCCAACAAGGGAACGTCGTCATCATGGGGCGCGGCGGGCAGGTGATCCTCAAGGATCAGCCCGGCGTGCTCCATGTCCGCATCGATGCGTCGTTCGAGGAGCGGGTGCGCCGCGTGAGCGAGCAGCAGAGGTTCACCAACCCGACTGCCGCGCGGGACTTCGTCGCCGGCCGGGACCGCGCCGGCGCGGATTACATACGCACATACTACGGCGCAGATTGGGACGATCCGACGCTCTATCATCTGACGCTTAACACCGGACTCTGGGACACCGAGTCCGCCGCGCAGATCATTGCTGACGTTGTCAGGCGCTTGAAGTGACGACGCGGTGACCGACGCCCACGTGGGCGTCGGTCACCGCGCATCCTGCGGGGGATGCGGACGGCGTTGTCGCGCGCGTACGCTTCACAGCAAGGAGATCCACATGATGGACAGAACGCTGCCAACTCTGCCAGATCAAGAAGAACGCGTGCGGCCGCCGGCCGGCCTGTGCGATCAGCCCGGCCTGCACGAGCTGTGCATCAATACCATCCGCTTCCTGTCAGCCGACGGCGTGCAACAGGCGAATTCGGGGCATCCCGGCCTGCCGATGGGGACCGCGCCCATGGCCTACGTTATTTGGACGCGCCATCTGCGCCACAACCCGGCTAACCCGGCCTGGCCCAATCGCGACCGGTTCATCCTGTCGGGCGGCCATGGCTCCATGCTCTTGTATAGCTTGCTCCACCTGACGGGCTACGACCTGCCCCTCGAGGAACTGAAGCGCTTCCGCCAGTGGGCGAGTCTGACACCCGGACACCCGGAATATGGCCTGACACCCGGCGTTGAGACGACGACCGGCCCGCTGGGGCAGGGACTTGCCAACGGGGTAGGCATGGCCATAGCCGAAGCGCATCTGGCGAAGGTGTACAACCGGCCGGGGTTCGGCATCATCGACCACTTCACCTATGCCATCGTCACCGACGGCGACCTGATGGAAGGTGTGGCGTCGGAGGCGGCCTCGCTAGCCG
>CAZYHE010000133.1:0-9541 GCA_964647225.1 uncultured Anaerolineales bacterium | reverse complement strand
TTGGTTTACGCGGCGGGCAGCTTCTTGCCCGGATTCATGATGCCGTGCGGGTCGAACAGCGCCTTCACCCCAACCATGTAGGCCAACGCGTTGGCGTCCAGCCCCTCGTGGATGTGATCGCGCTTGAAGACGCCGATGCCGTGCTCGCCGGTGAGGGTGCCGCCGAGCGCGACCGCCGCACCCAGCAGTTCGCCCGCCGCCTTCGCCGCTCGCTGCATGATCGCGCCATCGCGGCGGTCGCACAGCAGGGTCGGGTGCAGGTTGCCGTCGCCGATGTGGCCGTAGACGACGATCGGGATGTCATTCGCCTGGCTGATGTCGTGCAGCCGGGCGACCATCTCCGGGATCTTGCTGCGCGGCACGGTGATATCTTCGCCGAGCTTGTTGCGCGCCAGCCGGGCGATGGCCGGGCTGATGCTGCGCCGCGCCTCCCACAGCGCCTCCGAGGCTTCGGCCGACTTCGCCTGCCGCACGTCGCGCGCGCCGGAGCGGCGCAGGATGTCGGCGACGATGGCGATCTCGCGTTGCACCAGGTCGGCGTCCCCGTCCACCGCCACCAGGAGCAGCGCCTCGACATCGGTCGGCAGGCCGAGATGCTTGAAATCCTCGACCGCTTTGGTCGTGGCGCTGTCCATCAGCTCGGTGACGAGCGGCACGACCCCGGCCTGCAGGATGTTCCCCACGGCCTGGCACGCATCGGCCAACTTGGGGAACGCGGCCAGCGCGGTGAGTTGCGCCTTCGGCTTCGGGATCAGCCGCACGGTGATCTCGGTGACGACGCCCAGGGTGCCTTCCGACCCGATGAAGAGCCGTTTCAGGTCATAACCGGCGACATCTTTGATCGTCCGGCCGCCCAGGCGCAGCACATGGCCCCCGGCCAACACCACATTCAGCCCCAGCACATAATCGCCGGTGACGCCGTACTTCAGGCAGCGCGGGCCGCCCGCGTTCGTCGCCACGTTGCCGCCGACCGTGCATTGATAAACGCTGGCGGGATCGGGCGGATAGAAGAGACCGAACTTCTCGACGGCCTTTTGCAGATCGTTGGTGATGACCCCCGGCTGGACCACCGCCAGCGTGTCGGCGGTCGAAATATCCAGGATGCGGTTCATGCGGGCCATGTTCAGGCAGATCGAGCCGGGCACGGGCACGGCCGCGCCGGCCAGCCCGGTCGCCGAGCCGCGCGGGACGACCGGGACGCGCCGGGCGTCCGCGATGCGCAGGGCGGCGGCCACTTGCTCCGTCGTCTGCGGATGCACGACGACATCCGGTTGCGTCTCCAGCCAGGTGCCGTCGTAGGCGTAAGCGGCCAGATCCTCCGCCGCGGTGCTGACCCGGTCGGCGCCGAGGGCGGCGCGAAGTTCAGCCAAAACGTTCTTATCCATGCTCTATTCTCGTCATTCAAGGATTGATCGGGACACGGATTCCACAGATTTCGCAGATTTCGCAGATATCAGGCAGTATCCGTGTTCATCTGTGTTCATCCGTGTCCTGCCAAGCTCTCGTCCAATACCTGTACCACATGCTTGATCTCGATCGCTTGCTGGCTGCGCCGCTGGCCCCAGGAGAGTTGCAACAGGCAGCCGGGGTTGGCGCTGACCACCAGCTCCGCGCCGGTCGCGGCCACATCGGCCATCTTCTTTTCGAGCAGGCCGAGCGCCATCGGCGTGTGCGTCAGGTTGTAGATTCCCGCGCTGCCGCAGCAGCGGACCGGGTGGCTATCGGGCAGCGGCCGCAACTCCAGCCCCTCGACGCGACCCAGCAGCCGGCGCGGCTGCGCCCGCACGTTTTGGCAGTTTGCCAGATGGCACGGATCGTGATAGGTGGCCGTAACCGGATCGCAGCGCAGCGCCAGCTCCTCCGGCCAGACACCATCCAGCCACTCGGTCACATCGCGCACTTTGGCGCAGAACCGGTGGGCGCGGGCGGCCCAGGCGGGATCGTCGTGCAGCCACTCGGCGTATTCCTTCAGCGCGGCGCTGCACCCGGCGCAGTCGGTGACGATCGCCTCCACGTCATCGAGGTGCGGCTCAAAGAGCGCGATATTCTTTCGGGCCATGTCCCGCGAGAGATCGAGCATCGCCTGATCGTCCTGGGGCGCGCCGCAGCACGCCTGGCCGCGCGGGGTGATGACCTCGCAGCCGGCCCGCGTCAACACCCGCAGCGTGGCCCGGCTCACATCGGGCATCACGACATTCATCATGCAGCCCAGGAAAAACGCGACGCGATGGCGCTTCGCGCCCTGCGCAGGCGTCACCAGCGCCAGCTCGCGGCGGATCGGCTTGCCGATGCGCGGCGCAAACTCGACCAGCTCGCGCAGCTTCGGGCCGAGGATCGGGAGCGGCCCCAGCAGCCACGCGCCGAAGCGGTCGAGCCGGCCGGCCTGCACCGCGCGCAGCGGCGCGGAGATGACCTCGGCCCGCTCGGCGCCCGTCAGGACTTGGGTCAGCATGAAGCGGATCAGGGGGGAGCGGGGATGTTTCTCTTCCACGGCGCGGCGGCCCGCCAGGATCAACTCACCGATGTGTACGCCGGGCGGGCAAACGGTGTTACAGGCGCGGCAGTCGAGGCAATGATACAGATGCTCCTCGACGCCCGCGCTGATCGCCAGCTTGCCGTCTTCCACGGCGCGCAGCAGGCTCAGCCGGCCGCGCGGGGAGAACGTCTCAAGCTGGGTTTCTCCGTAAGTTGGGCAGACCGGGAGACACCGGCCGCACCGGATGCAGCCTTGCAAATCATCATAGTTTGGCAGCGCCGGCCCGAAGACCTGCTGCCCAGGGGAAGGATCGTAAATGGTCATAATGCCCTTACTGTCTGGCGAGGATAGGGTGCAACAGATGCATTATCACCGGCTGTGGCATTTGTGTCAAACTGCTCAGATGAAGCTCGCGCGCGTCATGTTGTGACGCTGTGAGCGACCGATCAGCTCCCGCCTTTCAACACCCGGTACGCCAGCGGGCCGACCAGCCCTTTGATCGTGCGCCCGCGCAATGCCTGATCCAGATCCGCGATCAGGTCGTCGGGATCCTCCAGGCCGATGCTGGCGCGCACGATGCCGTCGCCCATCCATTCCCGGATGCGCGCCTTTTGGCCGGCGTCGAGATAGGTCGCGGCGTCCACGTAGATGTCGCTGGGGTAGTAGAACAGCAGGCTGTGCGCGTGGCCCAGCGAGGTCGCGTACTGGAACACGCGCACCTTCTCGGCCAGGGTGATCGCCGCGGCCAGCCCGCCCTTCAGCCGGAACGCCAACATGCCGCCCGCCCGCGCCATCTGCCGGCCGGCCAGCGCGTGGTGCGGATGGCTCGGCAGGCCGGGATAGATCACGCGCGCCACGGCGGGATGGCCCTCCAGGAAGCGCGCCACCCGCAGCGCGCTCTCGCAGTGCTGCGCCATCCGCAAGGGCAGCGTCACCAGCCCGCGCTCGATGAGCCAGGCGTTGAAGGGACTCAACGCGCCGCCCAGGTGGACGAGCATCTCTTTGCGGATGCGCTGGAGTCCCTTCGCCGGCCCCAACACCGCGCCGCCCAGCGCGTCGCCATGTCCGTTCAGGTATTTCGTCAGGCTGTGGATGACATAATCTGCGTCCAGCGCGAGCGGCCGCTGGAGCGCCGGGCTGGCCCAGGTCGAATCCACCGCCAGCAACGCGCCCGCAGCGTGCGTCACCTGGGCTAACGCGGCGATGTCCGCGATGCGCAGGATCGGGTTGGCCGGGGTTTCGACATACACCAGCCGCGTGTTGGGCCGGAGGTGGCGGCGCACCTGTTCGACGTCGCTGGTGTCCACCAGGCTGACCTCGATGCCGAAACGCGGCAGATGAAGGCCGAACAACTCGGCCGCGCCCGCATAGCACACCTCGCTGGCGATCAGGTGGTCGCCGCTGCTGAGGAAGGTGAGCGCCAGGGCCGAGATGGCGGCCATGCCGGTCGCCACGGCCAGCCCCGCCTCCGCGCCCTCCAGCGCGGCCAGCCGATCTTCCAGCGCGCGCACGGTCGGGTTGCTCCAACGCGCGTAGGCGTGCGGCGGCCGCGCCGAGTCCATGGTCAGGGCATCGAACAGCTTGATGCCAAAGCCCGGCAGCTTGAACGCGGACGACAGGTGCAGCGGCGTTCGCAACCCGCCGGTGATCGGATCGGGTTCCTCGCCCGCGTGGACGGCCAGCGTGGCGAATTTCGGCATCGGTCGGGTTATCCTTCTCGCTGGGCCAGCTTTTCCAGCAGGGCACGGTGGCTCTCGCGGGTGATCGGATAGCGCCACGCAAAGAGGACGGCGAGCGCCAGCAGGATGACCGGGACCGGGCCGACGAAAAGGCGGATCGCCTGCACCGCGGCCGCGGGCTGGATCGGCGGCGGGCCGCCGGCCGCGGGCGTCAGATAGCCGGTGAGCGCCAGCGCCTGGCCCATGCTCCAGAGCGCGAGGGCCGTCGC
The DNA here is from genome assembly GCA_964647225.1 of uncultured Anaerolineales bacterium. Lineage (GTDB taxonomy): Bacteria > Chloroflexota > Anaerolineae > CG2-30-64-16 > CG2-30-64-16 > CAZYHE01. The sequence continues at coordinate 5,117 of CAZYHE010000133.1, read as the reverse complement.
CAGCTTCTGGAAGAATGAGGCGAACGCATAGAACGAGCCTTCGCGGCGCTGGCCGGTGGCGGCTTCATCCACCTCGACCACATCGGGAACCATCGCCCACGGGATGACATAGGCGGTGGCGATGCCCGCGCCCGACAGCGCGGCCAGCCCATACGCCAGAAGTACCTGGTCGGGGCGCAGGGCGAAGATGCCCATCAGCACGAGCGCCCACGAGGCTGTGCCGATGATGAATGCCCGGCGTTTATCCAGCCGCCGCGCGAGCCAGACGACCAGGGGGATGAACGCGATGGCCGAGCCCTGGGCGGCCAGCACAAAGTAGTTGGCCTGATCGGGGATGCGCAGGTAGTAGCTGGCGAAGTAGAGCAGCACGGCTGCCAGGATGCTGGCGGTGGTCCAGCTCAGCAGGTACAGCCCCATCACCAGCCGGAAGGGGCGATTGCCCAAGGTGGCCGCCAGCGCGTGCCGGAGTGGGAGCGGGGGCGGCAGCGTCGCGCTGGGCCGCTCCCGCGTGACGCGGAAGACGATCAGCGGCGGGATGATCGAGATCAATCCCAACCCCAGGCCGACGATGGCGAAGAGCAGCCGTTTGTCGCTGATGAACCAGCCGAGCACCGTCGCCAGGATGATCGCGCCCAGCGTGCCGGCGATCGAAAAGACCATGCGGTAGCCGTTCAGCGAGCTGCGTTCGTCGTAGTCCGCGGTCATCTCCGGCGTCAGCGCGTTGTAGCCCACATGCACCACGGTGAAGGCGGTGTCGAAGGCGATGAAAATGAGCATGTAGTAGAGCGCCAAGCCGATTTGGTCGAACCCCGGAACGAGCCACATGAGCGCGAAGCTGATGCCGAGCGGCACGGCGCCGAAGAGCAGCAGCGCCCGCCGCCGGCCCCAACGCGTGCGCAGACGGTCGGAGAGCAAGCCGAACAGCGGGTCGTTGATGGCATCCCACAGCCGCGGCAGCCCCACCGCCCACGCCGCCAGGTCGGGCCGCAGCCGGGCGACATCGGTGAGGAAGAAAAGCTGGAAGAACATCAGGATGGCAAGCGGGATGCTCGTGCTGAGATCACCCAGGCTGAACAGCACTTTGGTGCGTCTCGGCAGGCGAGCGGCGGTGATGGTGTGTGACATGGGCAGCACTCCAAAGGTTGAAACTTCCACAGACTGGGCCGCGGATCAGCGCAGCTGGACACCGATTCTTCTTCGCTCGATCCGCGTTGATCCGCGGCGTCGCTCCGAGTGGGATGCGACAGGATTTCCCCCTCGCTACAACGCGCTCAAATCCTGGCGCGCTTCGGTTTCATAGCTGTAAAACTCTTCGAGCGGCCGATCCCGGACCATCTGCCGATAGCCGTCGAGTTCGCGTGCCAGCGCGGGGTCGAGCGGGCGCGGCTGATGCCGGGCCACGATCTCGGCCACGCGCGCCCGCGCCCGATCAATGGCGAGCTGCGCGCCGTTCTTCTCCCAGGTCTCGTAAGGCTCGCGCACAGCCAGCCGCGGCAGATAGTGCTCGGTGCGAAAATGCGCGGCCGTGTGCGGTTCGGCCAGGTAGTTGCCGCGATAGCCCACGCGCTGGATCAGGTCGAGCGCCAGCGTGTCGTCGTTCACTTCGATGCCGCGCGCAATGCGCAACGCCGCGCCGCATAATTCGTCATCCAGCAGCAGCAGCGCGTCGCTCTCCAGCATGGTGCTGTCGAGCGTGCCGCCGCAGGTGATGAAATTCACCCCGGCCAACACCGCTTGCAGGAGGCTGGCCGTCCGCTCGACGCCCGCCTGGAGATCGGGCCGCTTCGACTCGGTTGCCGCGCCGACGCTCCGGCAAGGCAAGCCGTAGTGACGCGCCATCTGCGCCGAGGCCGCGGTGATCAAGCCCGTCTCGACCGCGCCGAGCGCGACCGTCCCCAGCCGCATGTTGGCGATGGTCGAGACGGTTCCGTAGAGGACCGGCGCGCCCGGCCGGAAGATCTGCGCCAGGACGACGTGCGCCAGGATCGCCGCGTTCTCTTGCGCCAGCAGCCCGGCGAGCGTGACCGGGGCCGTCGCGCCGGCCACCGCCTCCGGCGACAGCGCCACCGGCTGACCGTAGTCCGCGCAGATCAGCAGCCCCTCGGCCTGCATCTGCACCATCTGCAGCGGGCTGACCACCGAGCAGATGGCGAAGAAACGGGGCCGGCGGCGCAACTCCTCCTTGCCGCCCACCGCCATCGCCATCATCCGCATCATGTCCAGCGTGGGCAGATAACCGTAGCAGCCCATGCCGAACGGTTTGCGGCTGTGCTGTGCCCACGCCCAGATGGCCTCGGTGTGGATGGTTGTCATCGGGATATCGTTGGGCCAGACATCCATCTGCGAGTTGTGGATGTGCTGGCAGGCGTCCACAAGCTGAATGTGGCGCACGACATCGGCGAAGGTCGCCGGCCGGCGGTCGCCCGTGTCGGGATCGAGGATGTGCGTGGGCGTGCCCAGGCCGGCGAACCCGACATGCTCGCCGCCGATCGGCATGACAAACTCGCCGTCGCGGCCGTACAGTGCGAACTCCCGCGGCGCCTGCGCGGTCGCCTGGTGTACCAGCCGTTCGGGGATGCGGACGCCGTGCGTTGCTTCGTCCACGTCAGCGCCCGCGCGACGGAAAAGCTCGCGGGCCGCCTGGTAATCCACCCGGATGCCCACGGTCTCCAGGATGGTCATGGAGGCCGCGTGGATCCGCTGCACCTCCGCGGGGCTGAGGACTTCGAGACGTGAGGTTTTCATAACGCGTGTTTTCCTGTCTTTGAGGTTCTTGCAATGTCTGAGTTTATACCGAACCGGCCACTTCGGCCAACTCCAGCCAGCGCTCGGCGGCGGCATCAATCTGCGCTTCGACCTCGCGCAGGCGTTCAGCTAACTCGCCCAGTCGGATGTAATCGTCGCTTCTGGCGTGGACTTCGGCCTGCAGCGCGATCTTCTGCGCCTCCAACTCCTCGATGCGGGTTTCCAGGCCCTCCAACTCGCGCTGTTCCTTCCAGGTGAGCCGGCGCGCGGCAGGTTGGCGCGGGGCGCCGCTGCCCTGGCCGGTCTCCGACCCGCTGCTGTGGCCGGTCTCTGACCGAGCCATCCTGCTTCCCTCTGCGCTGTGGCCGGTCTCCGACCGTGCCACTCTGTTCCCCGATCGGGTCTCCGACCGAGCCACAGCCTCCGCCTCCCGCAACTGGTGATACGTCTCATATGGGCCGGGATACGGCCCGCGCACCACGCCGCCCGGCTCGAAGCTGTAGAGCAGATCCACCGTGCGATCCAGGAAGTAGCGGTCGTGGCTGGCGACGATCACGCAGCCCCGGAAGTGATCCAGGAATTCCTCCAGCACGTTGAGGGTCTGGATGTCGAGGTCGTTGGTCGGCTCGTCGAGCAGCAGCACGTTGGGCCGGTGGATCAATGTGCGCAGCAGGTAGAGCCGCCGCCGCTCGCCGCCGCTCAGCGAGCCGATGCGGGCCTGCTGCTGCGGCCGCGGGAAGAGGAACCATTCCAACACCTGCGCGGCATCCATGAGCTGGAGGTCGCCTTCATCCTGGAGCCAGCGTGGCCGGTTGCGCTCCTGGATGCGGATCAGCTCGGCCTCGCCCTGGACGAAATCGAGCACGCGCTCGGCGTCGTTCAACTCGATGTTGCGCTGATCGTAGTAGCCGACCTGCACCGTCTCGCCCCACGTGACCGTACCCGCGCTCGGCTCCTGCATCCCGGCCAGCAGATCCAGGAAGGTGCTCTTGCCCGCGCCGTTCGGCCCGATGATGCCGATGCGGTCGCCGGGCGCCAACGCGAAATCCAGGCCGTCGAGCACGGGGAGGTCGCCGTAGGATTTGCCCAGGCCACGCACTTCCACCACCTTTTTGCCCAGGCGGCGGCCCGCCAGGTGCATGGCGACGCGATCTTGCTGGCTATCGTAGCGGATTTGTTGCAATTCGGTTACACGCTGGATGCGGGCCTTCTGCTTGGTGCTGCGCGCCATGGCGCCGCGGCGCAGCCATTCCAGCTCGCGTTTGAGCAGCCGGCGTTGGTCTTCCTCTGCTTTGACCAACCGCTCGTGCCGCTCGGCCGACTGTTCCAGGTAGCGGGTGTAGTTGCCGGGATAGCTGACCAGCTTGCGGCGGTCGAGCTCGATGATCCGATTGACGACACGGTTCAGGAAATAGCGATCGTGCGTGACCATGAAGAGCGCGACCGGGACGTTCAGCAGATAGCCTTCCAGCCAGTCAATCGTATCGGCATCCACGTGGTTCGTAGGCTCGTCGAGGATCAGCAGGCTGGCGGAGGCCCCTGCGCTCTCATCCTCCATGCCTAGCAGCGCCCGCGCCAACGCCAGGCGCTTCCGCATCCCGCCGCTGAGCGTGCTGACGCGGGCGTCGAAGCCGCTCAAGCCCAGCCGAGTCAGGATCATCTTGGCGTTGGTCTCGGCGGCCCAGCCATCCAGGCGGGTCATCTCGCTGTCAAGGTGCGCGAAACGCGCCTGCACTTCGGGGTTGGTCGGGTCGAGGTGGAGCGCGGCCAGGGCTTGCTCGTACTCGCGCACCAGGCGCATCTTGATCGAATCGCTCTGCACGAGCACATCCAGCACCGTCAATGTCTCGTCGAGCGCCGGCTCCTGCGGCAGATAGTGGACGCGCACCCCGCCCCAGGTGATGATCTGCCCGGCGTCGGCCGGTTCCAGCCCCGCGATCATCCGCAGCAGCGTGGTCTTGCCGCTGCCGTTGACGCCGATCAGCCCAATCCGGTCGCCGCGGTTGATGGTCAGGCTGACATCCTCCAGGAGGGGGCGCTCGCTGAACTGTTTGTGGACATGCTCGATGGTGATCAGATTCATTCGCTTCTCCCGATTGCCTGATGATACAATCAAACGCCAAAGCAGACAACTGCGGGAGAAGCACGGTAGGCAAATCGTTTATCCTGATCGCAGCGGCGAATCGGCTAACTTATCCAGGACATACACGGTATAGGGTCACGTTGATAGCCTGTCATCGCCGCAAGACTATTGGTAGGTAGAGTCTCTGCCCGGTTGACACGGAGGGACATGTGGGCTTATCAAAGATGACCAGAGATGAAATCGAGTTGTTCATACCTGTCGCAACTCCAGAATACTGTTCAAGTGAAAG
>CAZYHE010000132.1:0-9549 GCA_964647225.1 uncultured Anaerolineales bacterium | reverse complement strand
AATATGCGCCGATCTCGCGCAGCCGGTCGTCGTCAATCCCGAAGTGGTGGGCGATCTCGTGACGCACGACCCGGCCGGCCAATTGACGCACTTCGGCGAATGATTGGCACTGCGCTTCGATCGGCCGCTGATAGATGCTGATCTTGTCCGGCGCGACGCTGCCGTAGTCGTGCGGCCGGACGGTCTGCGGCACGCCGTGGTAGAAGCCGAGCAGCTCATAGCGCGACGCCGCGCCGGTCAGGGCCAGCGTGTGGCGGTCGGGCCAATCTTCGACGACGATATCCACGTTGTCGAGCATGTCGAGGAACATCTCCGGCAGCTCGTCCACGGCCGCGGCGACCAGATCCTCGAACTCTCCGGCATCCAAGCGAATCGGACTCATAGGTAACCTCGTGCGCGGAACCAGGCGACCGTGTCGGCCAGCGTCTCGGCGAGCGGTCGCGTGGTCAAGCCGAGTTCGGCCACCGCTTTGGCGTTGTTCACCGGCTGCCAGAGCGGGATCGTCTTCAGGAAGCTGGCCTGGCCGCCCGGCGCAAGCTGCCCGATCGTCGCGGCCACGCGCAGGAGCCGCGGGCCGAGCTTGATCCGCGGGGGCCGCGCGCCGGCGGCGCGGGCGATCTCGGCCAGCACGTCGTAGAGCCGCACGTTATGCGCGCTGAGGAGGATGCGCTCGCCCGGCCGGCCCCGTTCGACGGCCGCGAGGTGGGCCGCGGCCGTGTCCCGCACGTCAATCACGCTGACCGGCGCGTCGAGGTAGGCCGGCAGCCGGCCGCGCGCGGCCATCAGCAGCGGCCCGCTGACCGACATGTGGACATCCCCCGGCCCGAACACCGCCACCGGGCACAAGACGATGACCGGCAGCCCCGCCCGCGCGGCTTCCATCGCCTCGGCTTCCATCGCCCATTTCGCCTCGTAATACGGGTCGCCGCTGCTGCCAGGGACGTAAAAATCGCGCTCGTCCGCCAGCCGGCCCGGTTCAGCCGGTTGGCCGATCGTCGTGTAGGAGCTGGTGTAGATCAGCCGGCGGACGCCTGCGCGGCGCGCGGCATCCAGCACGTTGCGCATCTGGCCGGCCGCGCGGGCGACATCCTGGGCCAGCGTGCGCGGGTTGTGCGGATAGGCCCCGGCGCAGTGGAAGACGACCTCGCAGCCCTGCATAGACGCGGCCAGTGTCTCGCCGTCGTTCAGGTCGCCCTGGCGCCATTCCAATGCGTATGTTGTGGCGACTTCAGTCGCCGTGGCGGGCGGCGGACGACTAAAGTCGTCACTACGAACGGCTGCATTCGACAGATCCCCCAGGTCGCCGACCGCGCTAGGGTTGCGCCGCAGGCCGCGCACGCGCCAGCCGCGACCGAGCGCCGCACGGGCGATCTGCCCGCCGATGAAACCGGTTGCGCCGAGGACGAGACAGGTAGACATCATTCTTGATCCTATATCCGCGCCACGAGATACGCGGTGACCGACCGCCACGGGACGGTCGCGCCGGTCAGCTTGCGCCGATAGAGCGCCTCGACCGCCGCGACTTCGTCGGCGTCCAGACGGTTCAAGCCGTCGGCGGCCAGCCGTTGGACGTAGGCCGGCCGGGCGTCTGCGGCCGCGGGGGTGAACCAGCGGTCGAGCAGCGCCGGGCCGATGCGCGCCTCCGCGATCACCTCGACCGGTTCCACGGCCACTTCGGCCAGGCCCGCCGCCCGGAACGCCAACGCCAAGTCGTCCGCCGTCCAGTTCACCAGCGGATCGTCAGCCGCGGCGTAAATCGCCTCTTCCGCTTCCTGTACCTTCGCAGCCAGGGCTGCGCCGAGCGATGACAGATCCACCAGCGCGTAAATCCGCTGCGTGTAGCGCGGGGCCGGCTCCGCCAGGCTGATGACCCCGCCGGGGCGAAGGAGGGGGACGAGGAAGTGGGCGAGTTGGGCGAGCGCCGGGTTGGGTATTGCGTATTGCGTATTGCGTACAGCGTGCCCCGCAGTTCCGGGCATTACGTATTGCGTATTACGTGTCGCGTCGGGTGCGCGGTGTTGCGCGGTGACCAGGCCGCGGCCGACGATGGCGTCGAAGCGCACCGTCTCTTCGCCGCGCAGTGCCAGCAGTTCGGCCAGCTCAGTGAGCGCGCCCTGCAACACGGTTGGACGTTCCACGGAGGAAAGCCGGGCCGCGATCTCGCGCAGCGCGTCCGCCTCGGCGACCGTGGCGGCCAACGCCCAGACGCCACCTTCGGGGACGCGGCGCAGCGCCTCCCACGTCAGCAGGCCGCTGCCCGCGTTCAGGTCGAGGACGAGGTGGTGGCGTTGCAATTTGGCCGCGTCGAGCACGCGGTCGCGCAGGCCGGCCAGCCGCTCGCCCGCGCCGCCGATCGCGCGTTGGAGCCAGCGGTCGCGGTCGCCGCGGGCCAGCTCGCCGGTGAAGGTGAGCGCCTCGCTGAGGCCAAAGCCCGCGCCGCCCTCCGTCATCGCCGCGAGTTGGGCTTCCCGGCGCCGCGCCACTTCTTCTTTCACCCGCGCTTCATGGCCCAACCCGCCCGGCTGGTAGAAGACGCGACCTTGCAACGCATCCGGCAAGTACTGCTGCGCCACCCAGTGATCGCGATACGCGTGCGGGTAGAGATACCCCTCGCCGTGACCGAAGCCCTCCTTGTCGCGGCTGGCGTCGCGCAGATGCGTGGGCACCTCGGCCTCGCGTTCCTTTTCCACCGCCTCCAGCGCGTCGAAGAACGCCATCGCCGAGTTGCTCTTGGGCGCAGTCGCCAGGTAAAGCGCCGCGTTCGCCAGGTGGAACCGGCCTTCGGGCATCCCGACATACTCGAACGCCTGCGCGCACGCCATCACGACGCGCAGCGCGTTCGGGTCGGCCAGCCCCACGTCTTCCCCGGCGAAGACGATCATGCGCCGGAAGATGAAGCGCGGTTCCTCCCCCGCGTAGATCATGCGCGCCATCCAGTAGAGCGCCGCATCGGGATCGGACCCGCGCAGGCTCTTGATGAACGCGCTGATGGTGTCGTAGTGGACATCCCCCTCTTTGTCGTAGAGGACGGCGCGGTGTTGGATGGATTCTTCGGCGATGGCGCGGGTGATGCGGATTGCGGATTGCGGATTGCGTACAGCGTGCCCCGCAGTTCCGGGCATTGCGTGTTGCGTGTCGGCGGGGGTGGGTTCGGGGGGAGTGGTTTCGACAGCCAGTTCCAGCGCGTTAAGCACGCCGCGGGCGTCGCCGTTGGCGACATCCACCAGGTGGGCCAGGGCGTCGTCGTCAATCGAAACGTTGAGCTTGCCGTAGCCGCGGTCGGGGTCGGCCAACGCCTGGCGCGCGACGGCGAACAGGTCGTCCAGCGTCAGCGGCTTGAGCTGGAAGATGCGGGAGCGGCTGACGAGCGCCTTGTTGACCTCGAAATAGGGGTTCTCGGTGGTCGCGCCGATCAGGATCACCGTGCCGTTCTCGACCCACGGCAGCAGCGCGTCCTGTTGCGCCTTGTTGAAGCGATGGACTTCGTCCACGAAGAGGATGGTGCGCTGGCCGAACTGGCCGCGGCGCTCCTGGGCGGTCGCGATGGCCGCGCGGATGTCGGCAACGCCGGCCAGCACCGCGTTGATCGCGATGAAGTGCGCCCGCGTGGTGTTGGCGATGATGCGCGCCAGGGTCGTCTTGCCCGTGCCGGGCGGCCCGTAGAAGATGACCGAGCTGAGCTGGTCGGCCTGGATGGCGCGACGCAAGAGCCGGCCCGGCCCCACGATGTGCGCCTGGCCGATGAACTCGTCCAGCGTGCGCGGCCGCATCCGGGCGGCCAGGGGGGCTTCCTTTTCGGTCAACTCGGCGCGGCGGGCGTCGAAGAGGCTGTCAGACTTTGGCATGGGGCTATTGTATCACAAACCGCGCCGCGGGCGAACCTGTGCTATAATGGTCGCGGAGGTTGTCATGCCTGATACCCCACCGCCCGCGCGGCCGCCGACCGACACCCGGTCTTTCCGCCGAAAGAACGACCGTAACCTGGCGTTCGCCGTCGTGATCTTCCTCGTCGGCGTGGGCGGCGCGCTCATCGCCCTGATCTACGGCGGCAGCGCGCTCATCCTGGGGCTGACGTGTCTGCTGGCCGGCGCGGGGCTGTTCGGCCTGGTGTGGCTGATCCTGACGCTCATGGAGCGGTGGGCCGGGGAGTGACCGCGGCCTTCAGTACACCCACGGGATGAGTTTCTTCACCCGCGCACGATAGGCGCGATAGTCGGGGTAGCTCTCCTGCAGCCAGGCCTCTTCCCGGCGAGATTTCAGGTCGAAAAACACGAACAGCGCGACGCCCAACGCCAGCCCCGCGGGCGCGCGCATCAGCAGGCTCCAGCCGAGCGTGCCCAGGATCAACCCAGTGTAGATGGGATGCCGCACGATGCCGTAGACGCCGGCCGTGACCAACTGGCCGCCCGCGATAGGCTTGGGGAAGGGGCTGAGGTTGCGGCCCAGGGTCAGCAGGCCGAGCGTGCCGAAGACGCCGCCGATCGCCAGGATCAGCGCGCCCGCCGCGACCAGCCAGCCCGGCAGCGGCCACGTCCCAACCCGCGCCGCGGCCACGATCAGCGCAAAGAGCGCCAGTTGGATCAGGAACCAGCCTTCCCCGCGTTTGCCCATCAGAGTATCCCGCCTTCATTCGCGCATAACGCTTCGATGTTCGGCCAGCCGTAGGCGACCTCGACCGCCGTAGCATTATCACCGACGATGATTTCCTGCTCGCCGATCAGCCGGCCGCCCAACCGCTCATAGAGTATCCGAGCTGGATTCTGCGCCAGGGTCCAGAGCATCAGTGACGCGCAACCAGCCTGCTGCAGCCGTCGCGCTGACGCGGCGATCAATTGGCGACCGGCCCCCTGGCGCTGCGATGCCTTGCGTATGTGTAAGGCTACCAACTCGCTATCGTAGGGCGCAATCGAAGTCAGGCCAGGTTTTGCAAGCGCATACCCCACGATGTCACCCGCGTCCGTTTCGATGACATAGAGCAGATCATGCTGCGCTTGCCCCAATAGATCACGCCAGTCTTGCGTCTGTTCTTCGTAGGTGAACTGCATCAAGTAGGCTGCCGGGAGGATGCCGGTATATGCGCCGCGGTAGCTATCCACCTGGATGTGGGCCAGCGATTCACTATCTTCGATGGTTGCCTCACGGGTGCGCATTGTGCCTTCTCCTGCGTCTTGTTTATTTGTGACAGGTGAGACGCCAATGCCGGCCCACCTGCGCCAGCATCCGATCCGCGCCGAGCGGCCCCCAGGAACCCTTTTCGTAGAATTCCAGGGGCGGCGCGGTCTCGGTGCGCCAGCCGCCGGTGGTGGAGCTTGACTGATCTGAAGCATCCCATCCGGCCTGGATCGGATCCATGATCTGCCAGCTTAGCTCGATCTCGTCGGCGCGGGCAAAGAGGGAGGCGTCGCCGTTGAGCGCGTCCAGCAGCAGCCGCTCGTAGGCGTCGGGCAGCGCGGTGTGGCCGAACTCCTCGCCGAATTGGAAATCCATCTCCACCGAGCGCATCCGCATCCCCGCGCCGGGGGTCTTCGTCTCGAAGCGCAAGTGCAGCCCCTCTTCCGGCTGGATACAGAAGGTGATGAAATTGGCGTGCGGGCTGCCCGCCTCGGCCTGTGGAAAGAGCTTGTGGGGCACATCCTTGAACTGGATCGTGATCTCGGTGGCCTTATTGGCGAGCAGCTTGCCCGACCGCAGATAGAACGGCACGCCCTGCCAGCGCCAGTTGTCCAGGTGGAGGCGCACCGCGGCATAGGTGGCGGTGGTCGAGCCGGGCCGCACGCCGGGTTCGTCGCGATAGGTGCGATATTGGCCGCGCGCGGTGGCGCCGGGCACCTCGTCGGGGCGCATGGGCCGCACCGCCTGCAACACCTTGACCTTCTCATCGCGCAAGAACTTGGCGTTGAAGGCCGCGGGCGGCTCGATGGCGATGAGGGTCAGCAGTTGCAGCAGATGGTTCTGGAAGACATCGCGCAGCACGCCGGCCGTGTCGTAGTAGCCGGCCCGTTGGCCGACCGCCACTTCTTCCGAGACGGTGATCTGCACATGATCCACGTAGTTGCGGTTCCACACCGGCTCGAAGATAGCGTTGCCAAAGCGGAACACCATGATGTTCTGAACGGTCTCCTTGCCCAGGTAGTGATCTATCCGGTACACCTGGCCTTCGTCGAAGACCTCGTGGATCTGGGTGTTCAACGCCTGCGCGCTCGCCAGGTCGTTGCCGAACGGCTTCTCGATGATGATCCGGACAAAACCATCGCTGCCGGCCGCGCCTTTGCGGTTCAGCCCGGCTGCGCCCAACTGCGCCACGATGACGGGGTAGAGCTGCGGCGGCGTGGAGAGGTAGAACAGGTGGTTGCCGCACGTCTCGCAGGAGTCGTCCATCGCCGCGATCTGCCGCGCGAGCGCGGTGTAGGTGGCCGGATCGTCGTACGCGCCCTGGCAGTAGTGCAGGTGCGCGGCGAAACGCGCCCACGCGGCGGCATCCTGGTTCGCGAGCCGGGCATGGGCCTGCACCCCCTCCTGAAGATGGGCGCGGAAGCCTTCATCGCTGAACTCGCTGCGCGCCACGCCGATGATGGCATAGCGCTCCGGCAGGCGGCCCTCCACATCGAGCGTGTAGAGCGCCGGGATCAGCTTGCGCTGCGTCAGATCGCCGCTGGCCCCGAAGATCACCATCGTGGTGCGGGGCGGAATGGGCACGCCGCGGGTGAGGGCCGGTTCCCCGGCGGGTTTTTCGCTGGTGATAACGAGAGTCATAGGCGCCTTTCGTTTCGTTAACCTGTCGTCTCCATCGCGGCGATCTTGCCCACACGCCGGCGGTGGCGGGCCTCGCCGGTGAACTGCGCGGCCAGAAACGCGACGACCAGCTCGGCCATCAGCGCCGGGCCGATGATGCGCGGCCCCAGGCAGAGGACATTAGCGTCATCGTGCTCGACGCACTGGTGGGCGGAATAGCCATCGTGGCACAGCCCGGCGCGGATACCATGCAGCTTGTTCGCCGCAATGGACGCGCCGACCCCGCTGCCGCAGAGCAGGATCCCGCGCTCGGCCCGGCCCTCCTGGATCGCGCGGCCCACCGCCAGCGCAAAATCGGGATAGTCGGACGGCGCCGCGTCGAACGCGCCGAGATCGAGCACATCATGCCCGGCGGCCTTCACGGCCTGGATGACCGATTCTTTGAGCGGAAAGCCGGCATGATCGGCTCCGACAGCAATTCGCATGGGGCGTTGCTCCTGAAAAATGGACTTTGGACAACTTGGACTGTGGCATGGAGTATAAGGTCACTACGGTGGGAAGTCAAAAACGGCGCGGAGCACGCGATCCGCAGAGGAGCGCAGATAGGGTGGCGCACATCGGGCGTAAGCATTTTGGACACCTCCCGCAGTCGCCTGACCTCTCCAGCCATCCGATTACGCACGGTCTTCATGCCAATCCTTGATCCGAACAGGGTGATGGTATAATTGGAGAGATGAGTCAAGCATGCGATTTCTGGTGTAGGAGGATGGGTTATGTTTGAAGGCGCCGTACAACTCCGCCAGCAAGGCGCCATCACCTTGCCGACCGAGCACTACGCTGAGAGCGCATGACGTGCCTGCACCCCGGCTCTTCTTCGATGCCAGCGCGCTGTTTGCAGGCATCATCTACTGATCGCTGCCATTGCAAGCCCAATCTGAGTTCCTGGTCACGCTCAATCGCAAACACTTCGTAGATGGGCAGTGGTTACATCGAACCGGTGACAGTGCGCATGGGCGGCACCGTGCCGGTCTGCGAGGTCTTCAAGCGCGTGATGGGGCTGGATACCGTCTTCTTCTCCTTCTCCACCGCCGACGAAGATTTCCACGCGCCGAAGGAGTTCTTCCGGGTGCAGCGGTTATATGAGGGGTTGGAGGGGTGGACGCGGTATTGGGAGTTGCTGGGCGCGGCGTGACAGGTTCGACCAAGAGTATGCGGTGATGACATTGCCGAAGTCGGTCAGGCATGGTAAACTGGCTCATAGATGAAGAGCATGAGCGACACCAAGATCAACTACGATGAAGATGCGGATGTGCTCTATGTGTCGTTTAGGCGCAGCGAGCATGTCACCAGTGTAGCGCTGGCGGACAACATCTTGCGGCGGCTCGACACCGGCGCTGCGCCCAAGGCGATCGGATTGACCTTTGTCAGCTTCGTCAAGATGATCGCCAACCATCGAGACAGCCCACTTTCCGTATCGCTGGCGAATCTGCGTAATCTGCCGGAAGACCTCTGGCGAGCCGTGCTGGACGTGTCACGACATCGCCGGTGAGTGACTTTCTGGACATCGGATTCTCCTTCTGGTCGCAAGTGCCGACGTTGCCGGAACGGGTGGCGGCACAGCGGACGAAACGCAAGATGAGGTCACATGGACAACTCCGATACCAGCGACATCCGCAAGTTCCTGATCAAGTTTTTTAGCGACGAGGAGCTCACCGCCTTCTGCTTCGACCACTTCCGCGACGTCTACGAGGCATTTACGTCGGAGATGAGCAGGACAGAGAAGGTGCATCGTCTGATTGAGTACTGTGTTCGGCGTGATGAACTATCTGAACTGCTCGCGAAACTAGAGCGCGAGCGGCCAAAGCAATATCGGCAGCGTTTCAGTAGGCCCACAGGTTATACTCATACCAAGCCGACGGAACTCCTCCCCGGAATCGAGGCTGCTGCTCAGAAAGCCTTACAGCCGACCCTTGCTTCGATACCGAAAGAGACCAACGATAAGGGAGTGAAGCTTCGCGTATCCCAGGTAATATGGGCAATCGGCGGCGCGGGGTTAGTCTTGCTGGTGGCTATCGCGTTCTGGCCCAGCATAGGGAAGGTGATGGTACCCTCAATGTCAGCCATAACACCTCGCGCGGCAACCCCTTCCCTACCGTCAACGTCCGCATCACAGACGTCTGTGCCGTCAATACGTTCTACAACGATAGCGCTACCCACACCAACGCCCACGCTTGGAATCGGTTTCTCCCGCCTTTCCGAGAAGGACAATATGGTGATGGTCTACGTGCCGGCAGGCGAGTTCCTGATGGGCTCAGTTGATAGCGATTCCGACGCCGAAAGCGACGAAAGGCCGCAGCACAAGGTTATGCTGAATGCCTACTGGATTGACCGCACCGAAGTAACGAATGCCATGTTTGCTCGCTTCATCGAAGCAACCAGCTACAAGACCGACGCTGAAAAGGCGAAACAGGCGTCTGTCTATTATGAAAACACGAAGAGTTGGAAGGAGACCGCGGGCGCGGATTGGCGGCATCCGCATGGGCCTTCGAGCAATCTTATGGGTCTGGATACACATCCAGTGGTTGCCGTAAGTTGGAACGATGCCACAGCGTATTGCCAATGGGCGGGCCGCCGGCTGCCGACGGAGGCGGAGTGGGAGAAAGCAGCGCGCGGATCAGATGGGCGCAAGTATCCATGGGGCGACATCTGGGACGTACAGATGTCGCGACGAGTAAACTTTGCCGACCGTAATCTTATTTCGGACCAGGCAGACAACAACGCCGATGATGGTTACAAGTTTACGGCACCGGTGGGCAA
>CAZYHE010000131.1:6705-9614 GCA_964647225.1 uncultured Anaerolineales bacterium | reverse complement strand
CGCGGGTTGGTGCTGTTCGATCTGAGCGGCATTCCAGCCAATGCGCTCGTCAGCGATGCGCGCCTGAACGCGACGATCACCGCCGGCCAGGGGGCATCCAGCGCCTTCAACTATGATGTGGGAGAGGTGCTCGCGCCGTGGACGCAGGCCGTGACCTGGAACACAAGGCCATCGGTACAATTCCACGGCATCCCCTCGGCGGCCATCGCCGCAACCTCCGGCCCCGTGTCGTGGGATGTCACGCGCATCGTCGAGTTCTGGCGCCGCGATGGCGATCCGAACTACGGCTTCGGCCTGTCGCGCTGGTACGACAACGACCCGAATCCGGTGGAGCAGGCGCGGCGTTTCAGCGATCTGCGGCTCGTCATCACATATACGACGCCGACGGCGACCCTGACCCCCACCCGCGCGCCGACCCCCACCCCCACACCGACGCTATCGGGCCAGCCCATCCTGGAGGTCACCAAGTCCGACCTGTTCGACCCGGTGGTCGCGGGCGAGAACATCGTCTATACGTTGCGCGTGCGCAACCTGTCGGCCGGAGCCGTGACGCCGCTGCGCCTGGTGGACACCCTGCCGCCGGGCACGTCGTTCGTCGAAGCCAGCGACGGCGGGGTCTTCGATGAGCGCGGCTCCGTCACCTGGGCGCTGCACACGCTGCCGGCCGGCGGCTCGACGCGCGTGCGGCTCATCTTGCGCGCGCCGGCGGTCGCCGGTCGCGTGCTCACCAACCGGGCCAGTGTGACCTATCTTTGCCCCGGTCAGGTCATCGGCGTAATGCAGCTATGCACCGCCGAAACCGCCGAGACCACGACGACCAGCTACGGGCTGGTCCCCACGGCCACGCCGTCGCCGACCCGCTGCGTGGACGAAGCCGGCAGCGATCCAGAACACTCGAACACCATCTGGACGGGGCCGGGAGGCCAATTGGCCGGCAACATCTGCCCATCGGGCGATCTGGACTACTTCCGCTTCCCGGCCAACTCCGGCGACAAGATCGAGGCGGTGCTTTCCAACATGACAGCCGACTTCGATCTGGTGCTGATGCGGCCAGACAGAAGCACAGCGGAGTTTTCGTTGCAGCAAGGCCAGATGGACGAGCAAATCACCTTCCAGGCTAATATGGCCGGCGACTGGGTTGTCGGCATCTTCGCCCACACGAATATCGGGCAGCCGGGGCAGGTGGTTGGCTCCTATCTGATCCAGGTGCAGGTGTGGCCGCCGACCCCCACCCCCACGCGCACCTTCACGCCGACGCCGACACGCACCTCGGCGCCGCCCACGGGCACTGCTACGCGCACGCCCACCCGCACGCGTACCCCCACGGCGACGCGCACCCCCGCGCCGGCGCTGAGCATTGACAAGCGCCTGGTGACGACGACCCTCGTGGCGGGCGAGCTGGCCGACTACACCATCCTGGTCACCAACAACGGCGCCGGTGCGGCCCGCAACGTCAAGGTCAGCGATGACCTGCCGAGCGCCCGCAGCGTCTTTGTCAGCGCCGCGCCGGTGGCTACAACGATCGGCAGCCCGGTCACCCGGCTGGAGTGGCCGACGATCCCGTCACTCGAACCGGGCGAGAGCCGCTCCTACTCGGTCCGGGTACGCGTCAACACGAGCGTGGCGCCGGGCGAGACGCTGAACAACACCGCCAGCGTAGAGGCGGATGGCGTCGCCCGCATCAGCGACAGTTCGGTCGCGCCGGTGGCCGCGCCAAATCTGACGCTGGCGCCGGGGATGAACCCCGAACCGGTCGTGGCGGGCGGCCGCATCATCATCAACGCGACGCTGAGCAACCTGGGACCGGGGCTAGCGCGCGGCGTCCAGATGCGCGTCAAGCTGCCCACTGGGCTGCGCGATCCACAGAGCATCACGCCGCCGGGCGGGGTGTATGACACCGGCAGCCGCACGATCTCCTGGAACCAGGCGGATCTGGCGATGGATCACTGGGCCAGGTTCAGCGTGGATGTGGCGCTCGATCCCACGCTGACCGCCGGCACGATCCTGCGGCCGGAATGGCGGGCCAGCGCGACCGGTATGCCCAACGTCGTCGCGACCCAGGAGATCGAGGTCGAGGAGACGATGCGGCAGTATGTCTCCGTATCAGCCGACCAATCAGAGTCGCCGGTCGAGATCAACAACTCGTTTCGGCTCGACGGCACGGTGACGATCGCGGGCGACAACCCGCTGCACCACGCCAAGATGCGCTTCGTCCTGCCGACCTATGCCACTGTGATTAGCTGGTCGGACGGCTGCACGAACGACCCAGGCAATCGCCGGGTAGATTGTACGCTCACCGGGCAACCGGGCGCGCAAACGGACTGGGTCAGGCTGACGATTGACGAGTACGTCGCGCAAGGGGCCGTGACCGTACAGGCGCTGGCCGATGAGCTGCCCTCGCCGGTGGCGATGACGCGCTACTTCCAGGTGGCGACCGACTTGATCGGCGACGGGTTGGAGGTCACCCAGGCCGTGCAGGACCTGAACAACTCGGTGCGGCTCATCCGCGGGAAGGACACCTACGCGCGCTTCCACGTCCACGGCATCGAGCAAAACTACACCGGCGTCACCGCGCGGCTTTGGCGGATCGTCAACGGACAGCGCATTGATCCGGCGTTGGCGCCGAGCAACCAACCCGGCGGCGTCATCACTGTGCGCCCGAACCCGGATCGCGCTGAACTGGAGCACAGTTTCTACTTCCACCTGCCGGCGCGCTGGGTAGATGAAGAGTTGGCTGCCGGAACCCTGACCCTGGAGGCCGAACTGAACTCAGATCGCGCCATCCAGGAAAGCAACACCGCCAACAACATCGTGCGCACAGGCAGCCTGCCGCTTCAGGACGCGCCGGCCTTCCAGGTGCGCTTCTACCGCGTCGAATGGATGGATGATGCGGGTGTCAAGCACGTCCC
>CAZYHE010000131.1:0-6605 GCA_964647225.1 uncultured Anaerolineales bacterium | reverse complement strand
TCGATGGCCGACTGGTACGCCGGGCACGAGATCGGCCACACCCGCGGCATGGATCACGTCTGCAATACCCTGGACACCAGCGGCCGCTGCCCAGAAGCTCCGGCGGCGCCTTGCGAGCTTTACCCCTACTACTGGCGCAACGGCTCCATCAGCCCCGAAGACACCGGCCCGACTGCGCTCTACGGCTTCAACACCGGCAATCAGGAGGTATATCCGCCCTGGTGGAAGGATGTGATGACGTATTGCGACTACGAATGGATCTCCGACTACACCTTCGAGAAGATCCACAACTACATCACGGTGCAGGCGCAACAGGCGCAGGCCGAAGCGCTGGAGGTGCGCGCCGAAGGGGAGCGGCTGCTCGTCATCGGTCGGGTAGATCCCGTCAGCGACACCGCGCAGTTGACCACGGTGGCGCGCGTGACGGAGACCTGGCCGTTGACCCCGGCCGGTTCCGGGCCGTACAGCCTGCGACTGCTCGGCGCGGGCGGCGCGCTCCTGGCGCAACACCCCTTCTCGCCGACGGTCGAGGCGCTGGGCTGCGGCGGCGAAGGGCCGGTGGCGACGCCCCACGGGCGCATCTATCTGACCGTGCCGTGGGTCACGGGCACACGGCGCATCGCGATCTTCCACGGCGCGACCGAGCTGATCGGCCGCAACGTCAGCCCCAACGCGCCGGTCGTCACGGTCACCTATCCCAACGGCGGCGAAGTCCTGGGCAGCGCGCCGTTCACCGTCACCTGGACGGCCAATGACGCCGACAGCAATGCCTTGACCTATCTGGTGCAATACAGCCCGGATAACGGGCAGACCTGGCGCACCGCGCCACAACGCATCACGGAGACGCACTACCTCGCCGATCCGTCTCATTGGGCCGGCAGCAACCAGGCCCGCATCCGGGTCGTCGCCAGCGACGGCGTCAACCTGGGCCGCGATGTCTCGAACGCGGTCTTCCGGGTCGGCAACCGGCGGCCGGCGGCGCAGATCCTCTCCCCGTCGGATGGCAGCAGCCACGTCCAGGGCGCGCTGGTTTTGCGCGGGGTCGGGCGTGATCTCGAAGATGGGGCGCTGAATGGCGCGGCGCTGGCCTGGGTTTCTGACCGAGATGGGACGCTCGGCAGCGGCGCCGCGCTCACCGTCTTCACCCCCACCGTCGGCCTGCACCGCATCACGCTCACCGCCAGCGACAGCGGCGGGCTGACCGGCACGGCGGCGATCACGGTCGAGATCACCCCGCGCGTCCCGCCGCCGGACGAATGCCGCCAATGGCTGGTGAACGGCGATTTCGAGGCGGCCGGGTGGGGCGCATGGGCGCGCGGCGGCGCCCCAGAGCCGATCGTCACCGCAGGCTTCCCCGCGACCGGCACGCAGGCGTTGTTGTTGGCCCCAGCCAGCGGCCCCGACCGGCCCGGCCTCTCGTGGGCGCGCCAGATCGTCACGCTGCCCGCGGCCCTCGGCGCGGCCCGGCTCTCATTCCGCTACCGCGTCGGATCGAGTGACGCCGGCGACGGCTATGACTGGTTCATCGCAGCCATCACCGGCGGCGAGGGCGACCCCGTGCGTGCGCTTCAGCGCCAGGATCACCCCGGCGACTGGCAGACCGTCACGGCCGACTTGAGCGGCTATGCCGGGCAAACCATCGGCATCCTGTTTGCCGTCCACAACGACGGGCAAGCCGGCCGCACCTGGGCGTGGGTGGATGACGTGCTGCTCTGCGTCAGCGCCGCGCCGGATAGCGCGACCGGGCCGGGGGCATGCAGCCTCGTCGGCGATGCCGCGGACTACGCGCCCGCCGGCCTCCCCGATTTCGACCAGCGGCAGGCCGGCTGGGGCGACCGGGCTGCGGGCCAATGGACGCATGACGGCCCCGTCGCGCTGGCCGACCTGCTCTGGTGGCGCGATTCGGCGGAGGAGCCGGGCACGACTGCGCCGCCCGCGGTTGCCGATGGCTATGGCCTGGTGCGCACCTACGGCACATGGGATGATCACGATCCGCAGAACGTGCGGCCGCTGGTGGATGATCTGGCCGCACGGGCCGGAACCGGCGGCGGGGGCAGCGGCACGACCCTCGAAGGCCTGGTGGCTGGGCTGGGAACCTACCTCGGCAGCATGGAACTCGCCGATCAATACTCGGTCGCGACCCGGCGGCAGCCATCTTTCGATTGGGTGCGTGAGGAGCTGCGCCAAAATCGCCAGGTGTTGCTGCTGCTCGGCTTCTGGGAGTTGCAGCCGGGCGGTTGGCGGCGGTTGGGCGGCCATTACGTGGCCGTGGCGGGCGCAAGCTGTCGCGGGAGCGAAGATTGGATCGCATTCAGCGACCCGTTCCGGGATAGCGCCGAGGTTGGCTGGCCGGGCCGTGTTGCGCCGCCCGAGCCGCATGGTCATCCCCTCAGCCTGCCCGATGAAGTTCACAACGACGCACGCTACGTATCACACGACCGCTACGGCGTCACCCGCACCGCCACCGGCTGGGGCCCACAGGGATATGCCCGCCGCGGCGCCGAAGTCGCCAACTTTGCCGGACTGAACTTCGCCGCCCCGTTGGAGGCGATGCGCGCCGCAGGCTATGGCGGCGGGGAGATCCTCACACTGGCAGACTACGCAGTCGTGTTGGCGCCGCAGCCGGCGGGGGTGGCGTTGCGGGTCGCGCCCGCGCTGAACGAAGTGCGCGTGGGCGAGCGTTTCGCCGTCGAGTTGGAGGTGCAGGCCGACCGGCCAGCGGATCAGGTGCGGGCGTTCCTCAATTTCGACCCCGCGGTGCTGCGCGTTGTGGATGCTAACGGAAACCCGGCAACCCAGATCAGCCCGGGCGCGACCTTTGGCACGGTAACGATGAACAATGCCGACAACGCCACCGGTCGCATCAACTTCGTCGCAATCGGCGGCCCGGCGGCCGGCCGGATCGCCGTCGCCACCGCCTACTTCCGAGCCATCACGCTGAGCTTGTCGAGCCGGCTGGCCTGGAACACCGCGCTGCCGCGGCTGACGGATGTGACATCGGGCGGCGCGTCGGTCTTGAGCAGCGCCGGCCCCGGCATCGTTCGCGTCGGAGGAACTGCGACCCTGGCCGGGCAGGCGGACATGCAGGGACGCGCCGCGAAGCCGAATACGGCGTGGAGTGTGCCGCTGTTGTTGACGCTCGGCCAACCCGGCGACCGCGGGCCGGATTACGTATTCGGGATGCAGAGCGACCAAGCCGGCGCGTTCACCGCGCCCGGCGTAGTTGCGCCGGGCAGCTACAATCTGCGGCTGGCGGGATTGCACACCCTGCGCAACCTGCTGCCGAGCACTTTGACGGGCGGAGCGAACACGATCAACGCCGGCACATTGCTGGAAGGGGACGCGCTTGACGATAACCGCGTGGATGGCCGGGATGTATCACGGTTGGCCGCGGCCTTCGGCAAGGCGCAGGGGCAGCCGGGCTTCGATCCGCGTGCAGATTTGAACGAAGATGATCAGATCAACAACGCAGACGCGACCCTGCTGCGCGCCAACCTGGGGCGACGGGGCGACATCCTGGCCCAGGCACAGGCCGCCGGGGCGGAGTTGGGGAATCTCGCAGAAGAGCTGGCGGACTTCGATCTCCGGCCAGCCGCCGTCACCAACACGGTCGCCCTGACCCTGGCGCCGACGACCACGGTCGCCGCAATGGGCGACACGATCGTGCTGGAAGTGCTCGCCGCAGCCGGCAGCCAGCCCGTGGACAGCGCAGAGCTGCACCTGGACTTCGACCCGGCGGTCCTCCAACTGGTGAACGCGGCGGGCAATCCCGTCGTCGAGATCGAAGCGGGCGGCGCGCTGCCGGTGATCCTCCAGAACAGCGTGGATGGGGTCAACGGCTGGGTAGACTTCACCGCGGCCGGCCTGGGCGGCGCGGCCCCGCAAGGCAACTTCACGCTGGCGCGGCTCCGCTTCAAGCTGCTGGCGGCGCAAGCGACCTGGGTGCGCTTCAGCTTTGGCGGCTGGCGCACGACAGACCTGGCCTATCAGGGAGAAGGGGTTTTGGGTGATGTGACCGCGGCGAAGATCCAGGCGACCGCCGGGCACACGATCTATCTCCCGGTGATCTTGCGGTGAATTCGTGGCTGGCGTCCCGCGCGGCGGGACGCCAGCCACACAGCTCCTCGATCAACCGAGATCCACCGCCAGCACCGTCGCGTACGGATCCACGACATCCTCCGGCACGGTGATCGTGATCTCGCCGACCGGATCGGTCCCGAACAACGTCTCGACGATGGGCGCACGGGCGGTGAAGGCCAGCTCGCGATCAACGCCGAGGGCGCGCACCGCACGCACGCGGCGGATCGGCAGCCCGCGCACCGCCACGGTGTCATAGGGCTTCAGCAGCAGGTGCAGGTAGATGCGATCCCCGCGGCGCGTGGAGGGGCCGTAGAACTGCCACGGCTCCAGCCCCGGCTCCGTCCCGATGATGCTCTCGGCGTGCCGCGCCATCCACCCCTCGATCACCCCGAGTCGCTCCAGCAGTTCCGGCGGCAGCTTGCCATTTGCCATCGGCCCGACGTTCAGCAGCAGGTTGCCGCCCCGGCCCGCGATCTCGCAGAGGGTGTGGACGAGCTGACGGCCCGACTTGAAGGCCTTGTCGTCGGGGTTGTAGCCCCAGCTCTCGTTGATCGTCATGCAGCATTCCCAGGCGCGGTCGGGCACTTGCGGCGGCACGAACTGCTCCGGCGTGGCGTAGTCGCCCGCGCCGGGCAGGCGGTCATTGATGAGGATCTCCGGCTGAAGCGAGCGGATCAGCGCCTCCAGCTCGGTCGCTTTCCACTCATCCGGCATCCGCTCCCACCCGCCGTCGAACCAGATGATGTCAATCTTGCCGTAGTCGGTCAGCAGTTCGCGGATTTGCCCGAACATGAACTCCTGAAAACGCGCCCAGGCTTCGGGCGAAGAACGCCGCCATTGGCCCCAGCGGTAGGGCCGGTCCTCATCGGTGAACGCCGGGTAGTCGGGGTGATGCCAGTCAATCAGCGAGAAGTACACCCCCACGCGCAACCCTTCGGCGCGCATCGCGTCCAGGAACATGCGCGTGATGTCTTTGCCATACGGCGAGTGCTCGATCGAGAAGTCGTTCTGCCGCGTGTGATAGATGGCGTAGCCGTCATGATGCTTCGCCGTGAGGATGGCATACTGCATCCCCACGCGCTTCGCCAGCCGCGCCAGCTCGACGGGATCGTAACCCTGCGGGTTGAAGGTCGCCGCGGTGCTGTGATACTCGGCCACCGATAACTGCTTGGCGGCGGGTAGCGCCCCCACCCCGCCCACCAGCGGCCACGACAGTTCGCAACCGTGCTGGCTGCTGTGCCCCCAATGCACGAACATCCCGAAACGAGCGGTATCGAACCAGGTATTGGTCTTTTTCATGAGGTTATCCTGTAAATCCTGTTCATCCTGTCCAGAAAACCCTACGCCCAGGGCAAAAAGCACACCTTGATCGCCTGCCGCGCTTCCAACAGGTCAATCCCTTCACCGTACTTCTCCAGCGGCAGCCGATGCGTCACCAGCGGCGCGAGATCGAGCTTGCCCGCCTCGATCAGCCGCACGGCGTACTCGGCCGATTCGCGGTGATGCCCCTTGTAGCCGCACAGCCGCAGCGAATAGTGCCGCGGGGCGAAGGTGTAATCCTCGCGCTGCACGCCGAAGAGCGCCACCGCGTCGCGCGTGCGATCCATCAGGAACTCGACCGAGCTTTTCGCGCCCACGCAATCCACAGCGGTCTCCAGCCGGGGCGGCTTCGGCCGGACGGGGAATTCGGCGGCCAGGTCGGCGGTCGGATCGAAGCAGCCGTCCGCACCGAGCTTCAAGGCCAATTCGCGGCGGTCGGGCAGCGGATCGAAGCCGAAGACGGCCGCCGCGCCCTCGGCCCGCGCCATCTGCATGGCGACCAGCCCGGCCGGGCCGAGACCGGTCACGCCGAAAACGCGGCCCCGCAGCGCGTTCATCTCCGCCAACATGCGGAAGACGGTACCCACGCACATCGCCAACTCGATCGGGGCCAACGCCTCGATCGGCGCCGATTCCGGTGTCTTGATGACATTCTCGACCCGGTGGACGACGTACTGGGCATAGCATCCCGGCACATGATGGCCGGTGTCACGCCACGCGCTGACGCGATCGCCCGGCGCCAGCCCGGTCACACCAGGACCGACCGCCGCGATCACGCCGGCCGCCTCGTGGCCGGGTTGGCCGGGCATATACGGATAGTTGAAACGGTGGCCGACGAACATCGGCTCGTTGTGCCGCAGGTGCAGATCCCACTGCGGGCAGGTCGTGACCGCCAACACTTGCATCAGCACCTCGCCCGACCCCGGCGTGGGGATGGGGACATCAAGGATCTCGAATTGTTGCGGAGCAGTGACTTGAAGGATTTTCATGGCTTTCCTCAATGACGGCGATTGAAATCGCGACTAACGGGCGCTGCCGCGCCGGGCGTCCACCTGCGTGGACGCGAGTCCTGATCGGCGCAGGCCGATCTCACAGCCGCAGGCTCTTTAGCCGCGACCTCGGTCGCCCGGCTCAATCAACGTACCTGCATCTGAATCCGCCCGAACAGCTCCCGCAGCCGCGCCAGACGGGCCGCGTCCAGATAC
>CAZYHE010000130.1:1917-9617 GCA_964647225.1 uncultured Anaerolineales bacterium | reverse complement strand
TGGCCCCGGCACCCGGTTGAGCGGCTGGGCGATCACGGCGGCGCCGCAGGCTGTGGACGCGCCGGCCGTCCGCTTCCCCCTGCGCGGGGCCGATGGCGCGGCCGAGTTGCTCGGTGTCGAAGCCGCGCGCCAGCCGATCCCCGCGGCCAACGCGGTCACGCCGATCACCCTGCGCTGGCGCATCCCCGCAGGCGCGCCCACGCTCGGCGTGGCGGTCAGCGTCCGGCTGGTGGACAGCATCGGCCAAATCTGGGCGCAGCACGATTATGAGCGAATCAGCAAATCGGCAAATCGGCAGGCGGACGAAACGAGTACGCAATCCCACGGGGACGCTTCGCAGTACGCACTACGCAATACGTCCGAAGACCACCTGGGGCTGCTGATCCCCGCCGGCGTGCCGCCGGGGCGGTATTTCGTAGAAGTGGCCATGCACCCGAAGGGGGATGCCCGGCCGCTGGATGTGCTGGCGCAGGATGGCCGGTCGCTGGGCGCGGTCGCGCGGTTGTGCGAGCTGACCGTCGCGCCAGCCGATCGCGATCTTGATCCAGGACGGCTGCCGGTCGGGATCAGGCGACCGCAGGATTTTGCGGACAGGTTGCGCCTGCTCGGCCACACGCTGGATGACCGGCCGGTTGCGCCCGGTGAAGCGCGACCAGTCAATCTCTTCTGGCAGGCCGCCGCTCAGCCCAAGTCCGAGTATGTGGCGTTCGTCCAACTACTGGATGGGGCGGGGCAATTGGCCTCGCTATGGGAAGCGCCGCCGGGCGGAGCATACGCCACGAACGCCTGGCAGCCCGGCACGCTCATCCGCACGCAAGCCAGCATCCGCCCCCGCGCCGATCTGCCCGATGGCCGCTACCGGTTGATCGCGGGACTGTTCCGGGCATCAGACAAGGCACGGCTGCGGGCGACAGGCGGCGCCGACCACATCCTCCTGGGCGAAGTGACGGTGCGCGGCCGGCCGCACGACCGGACACCGCCGCAGCCGCAGCACGCGACCGATGTCCCGTTCGGTCAGGCCGGCCGGCTGATCGGCTACGACCTGACCGCGCCGGCGAGCGGCTTCCGGCCCGCCGGGACAATCCCGCTGACGCTCTATTGGCAAGCCAGCGCCGCGACTGAACGACCGCACACCGTCTTCGTCCACCTGGTGGATGCCGCGGGCGCGATCCACGGCTATGGCGACAGCGAGCCGGGCGGCGGCCGCCTGCCCACCACGAGCTGGCTGGCGGGCGAATATCTGACGGATCCGCATCAGGTCAACATCAGTTCGGCCGCGCCGGCGGGGGACTATCGCCTGCGGATCGGGCTGTATGATCCGACCACTGGGCAGCGGTTGGTGACGCCGGAGGGGCGGGATCATGTAGAGATCGGGCCGGTGACGATCCGATGACGTGCCGTCGGCCACCCCACGCGCCGATTGAAATCGGCGTCTGATATGGGAAACCCTGCTGAAGCAGGTTGACCGGTCGCCACGCAATGCGTGGGCGACACTGAGGAATGATGTATGAGCGACCAGACCCAAGCAACCTTGAGCGCACCGCCGCAACCGGCGGACGCGATGATCATCAGCGCGGCCGACCGCGCGATCCTGCGCGAACTGGCGAGCCGGGTGGCCGAGTTGGCCGCCCGGCCCATCGAGACCGCGAAGCGCGACCTGTGGGTGCGCCACAACGCGCTGGAAGCCACCCGGCCGGTCATCTTCTGCGACCCGGAGAACGGCTGGGATGAGATCATCACGGCCGCCGACCTGGCGTGCGCGGGGGAATTGGCGCGCGGCTGGGAGATGCGGCTGCGCAAGGAGATCTTTTGGGGCGCGGAGATGTGCGACGACCGGGTGATCGAGCCGACCTTCAACGTGCGCCACGTCTATACCGAGAGTGACTGGGGCATGCACGAGACGCGCATCGGCGGTGGGCACGGGGACGCGTACCGGTGGGAGGCCCCGCTCAAGTCCTACGCCGACCTCGACCGGCTGCGCTTCCCCCAGATCGTCGTGGATGCGGCCGCTACGGCGCGCATGGTGGCGCTGGCGAACGACACGCTCGGCGATATCCTTCAGGTTCGGCTGAAGACCTCCTGGTGGTGGACCCTGGGTATGACGTGGACGCTAGTCAATCTGCGCGGCCTAGCTCAGATCATGTTCGACATGGTGGATGCGCCGGACGACCTGCACCGGGTGATGGCATTCCTGCGCGACGGCCACCTGGCAAAACTGGACTTTCTGGAGCGCAATGGCCTGCTGAGCCTGAACAACGACGGCACGTATGTCGGGTCAGGCGGTTTCGGCTGGACGCGCGAGCTACCGCAGCCCGATTTCGCGACCGCGGGCCGCGTGCGGCCGATGGACATGTGGGGCTTCGCCGAGAGCCAGGAAACGGTCGGGGTGTCGCCCGCGATGTTCGCGGAGTTCATCTTCCCCTACCAGTTGCCGATCCTGGAGCGCTTCGGGCTGAACTGCTACGGCTGCTGCGAGCCGCTCGACAAACGCTGGCACATCGTCGAACGCATCCCCCGCCTGCGCCGCGTGTCGGTCTCGGCCTGGGCCAACCTGCCCAAGATGGCTGAGATGCTGGGCGACCGCTACATCTTCTCCTGGAAGCCCGCGCCCGCCGACCTGGCGTTGGATACCTTCGACGCGGGCGCGATCCGGGCGAAGCTGCGGGACGGCTTCCGCGTCACGCGCGGCTGCCGGGTGGAAGCGATCATGAAGGACAACAACACGATCCGGGGCGATCCGAGCCGGGTTGTCCAGTGGGTGCGCATCGCACGGGAAGAGGCGGAGCGCGTGTGAGCCTGCTTTCCGTGGATTGTCCCAAAAGCGCCAGGAACGTTCGGCGGCCTGTTTAGCGGCATTGCCCCTGGCCGAGGTGAAACAACTCTGGCGGCCGTGCCAGCGCGCGCTGCATCACCGCGGCATAGCGCGCCTCCTCCCGCGGGGTCAGCGGCCGCGCCACGCTCCGGCGCTGCGCCAGGGCCGCGGCGGCGAACGCGACGGCCGGCTCGGCGTCCCCCTGCGCCAGGGCCAGCTCGGCCTGGACCAGTCGCGCGCCGGCCGCCGCGGCCGGGTCGGGACGGGCCTCGTATTCGGCCAGGGCGCGCGCCGCCAGCGCGTGGGCGGCCGCCAGATCCCCTTCGGCCGCGGCGACCTGCGCCAGCAGCAGGCGCGGGTCGGTCACGTAGTGGTCATCCCCCAGTTCCTCGAACAGGCGCAGGCTGGCCGCGGCCAACTGCCGGGCCGCGCCGCGCTCCCCGCACTCCCACAGCGTATCGGCCAGGTTGAACGCCACGAACGCGTGCAGCCAGCCGGTCGGGGCCTGCTGCGTACACTCGTAGGCGCGCTCCAGCCAGCGGCGTGACTCGGCCAGGTCGAGCATGTCCAGGCTGATGATGCCGATGTGCGCCCAGGCCGGCGCCGGGTCGGCGGTCGGATCGGCGGCGATGCTCTCGTGCAGCCAGGCGTTGGCCGGCCCTGCGCAATTTCATGGCGACCCGCCGGCAAGCGCCGGAACCACCCGGCTGACCCCCAAGTCGTATTTGGAACTGCTGCTGCTGGTGTAGTGTATTTGCTTTTTACTTCTGCCTGTTGTACACTCTGTGGACACAGAATAGAAGTTGCAGACAGAGCTCACACACAAACAGAGGACACGCACAAATGGCAGATACCGGCAAACAAAAAGCTCTGGATACAACCCTCGCAAGCCTGAAGAAGCGATTCGGTGATGGTACTGTGATGAAGTTGGGGGACTCGGAACGCTTGAAAGTAGACGCCATCCCGACCGGATCGCTTTCACTGGACATTGCCTTGGGCATCGGCGGCGTACCACGCGGTCGCATCACCGAGATCTACGGCCCGGAATCATCGGGCAAGACGACCGTGTGTCAACATATCATCGCTGAAGCGCAGAAGGCCGGCGGCATCGCGGCCTTCATTGATGTGGAACACGCCTTGGACCCGCGTTACGCCGCGCGCTGCGGCGTCAACGTAGATGATCTGTACATCTCTCAGCCCGACACGGGTGAGCAGGCTCTGGAAATCGCCGAGGCGCTGATCCGTTCCGGCGCGCTGGATGTGGTGGTGATTGACTCAGTCGC
The DNA here is from genome assembly GCA_964647225.1 of uncultured Anaerolineales bacterium. Lineage (GTDB taxonomy): Bacteria > Chloroflexota > Anaerolineae > CG2-30-64-16 > CG2-30-64-16 > CAZYHE01. The sequence goes on along the minus strand of CAZYHE010000130.1, from coordinate 5,522 downwards.
CGCGCTGGTACCCCGCGCTGAGATCGAAGGCGAGATGGGGGATAGCCATGTCGGCTTGCAGGCCCGGCTGATGTCTCAGGCGCTGCGCAAGCTCGTCGGCGCGATCAACTCCAGCAACACTTCACTGATCTTCACCAACCAGTTGCGGCAGAAGATCGGCGTGATGTTCGGCAATCCTGAAACGACCACCGGCGGCATGGCGCTTAAGTTTTATGCCAGTGTCCGCCTCGATATCCGCCGGATAGAAGGCATCAAGCAAGGCGGCACAACGGTCGGCAGCCGGACGCGCGTCACTGTCAAGAAGAACAAGATGGCGGCGCCTTTCCGCATGGCCGAATTCGACATTATGTATAATAAGGGGATCAGCAAGGCCGGCGATGTCCTGGACTTGGGCGCGACGATGAACATCATCGAGAAACGGGGCGCCTTCTACAGCTTCGAGGGGATGCGCCTCGGCCAGGGTCGCGAAAACGCCAAGGAGTTCCTGGATAATTCGCCCGATGTCGCCCGGCGCATCGAGGATGCCGTGCGGACCGCGGCGGCCATGGGGCCGATCGCCAGTATGATCGCGCCACAGCCCGCCAACGAAGACGACGAAGAATAGATTGCGGTCATGGGCGCCGCCGCGCGCGGGCGCCCCGCACCGGCCCTGAACTTGGCGGCGTCAACCGCCGAGCCGGCGGTTTTACACCCTTTTCGCCAGGCTGGCGTGGGTGAAACCGGTTTCAGGGCCGGCCCTGGTCCCCTTGGGGACACCCGACCATAGCTTGTTCTGCACAGATAGCGTGGCTTTACGATGTTCGACACGCCACCCCACCCGATGGCGTTGGCACCGCAGACTCGTGGGAGTAACTTTTGCTAACCGATTACCCGGTTACTTGAAGACAACTACGGGCAAGACAGGATGAGGGGTCATGCGCCGCCAGTCGTTTCCGCATGACCCGGTACACTTGTGGCACTAAGAGCCGATCCGAATATCGCGTAGCATAGGGCCTTGTGCCCGCTCAAACGCCCACCAGCGGCGCGGCTACCATTGCTCGGATAGGCGCTGAACCGGTCGGGCGCTCAGCCGTGCGTGGATGCAACCGGCGGCGCAATCCGGCCAAGCCCGGCGCTCTCCGTGTCAAAATCCAATGCGTGCTTTCGCCGCTGCGCGGGTGCAGGTGTCACGGTTGCACTGGGTGCATACTTTGCCGCGGCCCGAACAAGAGCTATGATCTGGGGTCCCACACGGGGCTTTTCGGATCATGGCTCTTTTTATTTGATGGCTGGACAGATTACGGGGCTACGTTTTCAGCAGGAAACCGCCGACCGGGTGAATGTCTACCTGGATGAGCGGTTTGCTTTCGGCTTGCCCGCGCTCGAAGCGGCGCGGCTCCGTGTCGGTCAATTCCTGAATGACGCTGAGATCGAGCAGCTTCAAATCGCCGATCTGGCGCAAAAAACCTATGATCGGGCCGTGCGTTTCTTGAGCTATCGCCCGCGGAGCGCCGCCGAAGTGCGCCGGCATCTGGCGCGCACCGTCGAGGACGAGGCGCTGATCGCGACTGTGCTCGACAAATTGGGCAAGCAGGGGTATCTCAACGACGCCGAGTTTGCCCGGTATTGGGTGGAAAACCGGGAGCAGTTCCGGCCCAAGGGGCCGCGGGCGCTGCGCCAGGAGCTCCGCCAACGCGGGCTGGCCGGCGAGACGATCGAGACGGCGCTGGCCGAGGTGGACCCGGCCAACGGCGCCTATACGGTGGCGCGGCAGCGCGCGGCGCGCCTGGCCGATCTGGCCGTGTCCGAACCGGATGTTTTTCGCCGCAAACTGAGCGATTTTCTGGCGCGGCGTGGGTTTGATTACGGGACGATTCGGGATGTGGTCAGGCGGCTGGCTGAGGAGCTAGACGCCGACGCCACATCTGATGATGATTAGCTTTTTGTGCAAGCATTCCCCCAATGCTTATCTATGATTATGTGAAAGCGAGGAATCTACCATGGCAGGTCAGTTAGTGTATCTGACCTTGGTTGCGCTGGTGCTGGCGGTGGCGGCGGGTCTGGCGATCGGCTATCTGGTCGCGCGTTCGCGCACGGCGAAGGCGTTGGCTGAAGCAGAGGTCAACGTTCAGAACTCCGCAGCCGAGGTTCAACGCGTCATCGCCCAAGCCGAAAGTAAGGCGAAGACCATTGAATTGGATGCGCAACACCGGAAGGTCAAGATCATTGAGGAATCGGAAGCGGACGTGCTGCGCCGCCGGAAGGAGTTGGAGCGGCTGGAAGAGCGCGTGCAGCGGCGCCAGGAGACGTTGGACAACAAGATCGAGCAGGTAGACGCGCGGGACCGCCGGATCAACCAACGTGAAGCACGCATCACCAAGCGCGAAGGTGAACTGGCAAAGCAGGAAGACGAGCGCGTGGCCGAGCTGGCCCGCATCGCCGGCATGACCCAGGAAGATGCCCGCCAGGAGCTTCTGGCGCTCGTCGAGCGGGAGACGCGCCAGGATATGGCGCGCAAGATTCGCGAGGTCGAGGCTGGTGTGCAGGCCCACGCCGATCAACGCGCGCGGGAGATCATCAGCGCGGTGATGGAACGCGTGGCGTCCGAGCACATCTCGGAGACTACCGTCGCCAGTGTCCCCCTGCCCAACGACGAGATGAAAGGGCGGATCATCGGCCGCCAGGGGCGCAATATCCGGGCCATTGAAAACGCCTGTGGCGTGGATCTGGTCGTGGACGATACGCCCGAAGCGGTCATCATCTCCTGCTTCGATCCGGTTCGCCGCGAGGTCGCCCGTCTGACGCTCGGTCGCCTGGTGCAGGATGGGCGCATCCAGCCGGGGCGCATCGAGAAGGAAGTCGAGAAGGCGCGCGAAGAGGTCGAGAAGTCCATCAAGGATGCCGGCGAGCAGGCGGTCATCGAGACCGGCCTGCAAGGGCTGCATCCCGAGATCGTCAAGCTCCTGGGGCGTCTAAAGTATCGCACCAGCTACGGTCAGAACCAGCTTTCGCACGCGGTCGAAGCGACCCACATCGCCAGTATGCTGGCCTCGGAACTGGGCGCCAACGTGCAGATTTCCAAGATGGGTGCGCTGCTGCATGACCTGGGCAAGGCGGTGAGCCATGAGGTGGAAGGGCCGCACGCCCAGGTCGGCGCGGACATCGCCAAGCGGTACGGCGTGCCGGCCGAGGTGGTCAACATCATCGCGTCGCATCACCACGAGGTTGACCAACTCTCGGTGGAAGCGGTCATCGCGACGACCGCCGACGCCATCTCTGGCTCGCGGCCCGGCGCGCGGCGCGAGGCGCTGGAAACCTACGTCAAGCGCATCAAGTCGCTGGAAGACATCGGGAATTCGTTCTCTGGCGTGGCGCAGACCTACGCCATCCAGGCCGGCCGCGAGGTGCGGGTGCTGGTGAAGCCGGAGGAAGTGGATGACCTGGCGTCAATCCGCCTGGCGAAGGAGATCGCCAAGAAGATCGAAGACAGCCTCGAATATCCGGGGCAGATCAAGGTGTTGGTGATCCGCGAGACGCGCGCGACGGAGACGGCGAAGTAGGTTGGTAGATTGGGAACTTGGTAGGTTGGTAGATTGGGGTTTCGACCGCCGAGTTCCCAAGTTCCC
>CAZYHE010000130.1:0-1817 GCA_964647225.1 uncultured Anaerolineales bacterium | reverse complement strand
GCCACGACCATCGGTTTGCGTTTTGTTTCCTCGTAGAAGAAGCGCCGTAACGCTTCTTGGGTGCGTTCGATGATGATGCTGTCGCGGCGGTTGGCGGCGACGCGGAGCGCCTGCCAGGCGCGTTCGGCCGCGCGCTCCATCAGGTCTTTACTCTCGCGCAGATAGACAAACCCACGCGAAACTAACTCTGGTTTGCCGGTCACTTCGCCCGTTGTCGCGCTGATGGGCACGATGGCGAGCACGAAGCCATCGCGGGCCAAGATCTCGCGCTCGCCCATCACCGCGGGGCCGATGTCGCCCACCCCCGCGCCATCCACGAAGACATCCTCGTTCGGCAGCCGTTCCGTGATCTTGGCGGCGTCGCGGGTCAGTTCCAGCACCGTCCCGTTCTCCAGGATGAAGATGTTGTCGGCCGGGATGCCCATCTGCCGGGCCACCCGCGCGTGCGCGTGGAGATGGCGCAGCTCGCCATGGATCGGCACGAAGAACCGCGGCCGGGTGAGCGCCAGCATCAGCTTCTGCTCCTCCTGGCTGGCGTGGCCGGAGACATGCACCGGCGCCAGCGGCGGGTAGATCAACTCCGCGCCGCGCGCGATCAGCTTATTGATGACGCGCGCCACCTCCTCCTCGTTGCCGGGAATCGGCGTAGATGAGAGCACGATGGTGTCGCCGGTTTTGATCTCGATCTGCCGGTGGGTGCCTTCGGCCATGCGCGCCAGCGCGGCTTCGGGCTGGCCCTGGCTGCCGGTGGTGACGATGGCGACGCGGCGATCGGGCAGGCGCAAGGTTTCGCCCAGCTCGACGATCAGGCCTTTGGGCACGTCGAGATGTTTCAGCTCCCGCGCGATCTCGACCGTTTTGAGCATCGAGTAGCCGGCCAGGGCGACCACGCGATCGTGCGCGTGCGCCGCGTTGAGCACCTGTTGCACGCGGCTGAGCAACGATGCAAAGGTCGCGACGATGATCCGCCCCGGCGCCTCGCGGAAGATTTGATCGAAGGCCGGCCCGATCACTTGCTCGGACGGTGTGTAGCCGGCCCGCTCGCTGCCCGTCGAATCGGAAAGGAGCGCCAGCACACCTTGCGCGCCGAGTTGGCCCAGCCGGCTGAAGCCCGGCCCGCTGCCGCGCACGGGGGTATAGTCGAACTTGAAATCGCCGGTGTGGATGATCCGCCCGGCGTCGGTGGTGATGCACAGTCCCACGCCATCCGGGATCGAGTGCGTGATCGCCAGGAACGAGACCTCGAACGGGCCGACGCGAAAGCCCTGGCCGGCCTCGATGCGGCGCAGGTTGGCGCGGCCCGCCAGTCCAGGCCGTTCGTTCAGCCGGGCCTCGATCAGGCCGCACGCCAGCGGGGTGGCGTAGATCGGCGTTTCGAGCGGCAGCACATCGCCCAGCAGATAGGGCAGCGCGCCGATGTGATCCTCGTGGCCGTGGGTGATCACGATGGCCGCCACATCGCCGGCGCGCTCGCGCAGATAGCCGAAGTCAGGGATCACCACGTCAATACCCCACATGTCGTGTTCGGGGAACATGATCCCGGCGTCAATGATCAGGATGCTGTGGTCCTGTTCGAGGAGCAGCATATTTTTGCCGATTTCCCCCAGACCGCCGAGGGGAATCAGCCGGAGCGCGTTTTGTGACATGCGATACCTCATCAATCTGCCGGCCTAAACCTGTCGTGGCCCCGCGCCGGCGCCCGGAGGCCTGGCCGCAATCGCCTGACCGATGGCGATATCATACCACTGCCACGGGCAGAAGTACAGTTCGGCTGCTCGACCGGGTGTGTTTCAATTCCGGGGCGCGTCATTGCGAGG
>CAZYHE010000129.1:8334-9643 GCA_964647225.1 uncultured Anaerolineales bacterium | reverse complement strand
CTAGTTTGACGTGCCCGACACGCGCCAGCCGCCGGCAGCTGATCCAGCCAGCCACCCCTCGTTTGGCTTGAAAGCTCTATCCGCCGCCCCGCGATCGTCAACCCGCAGCCTCCCAACGCCTGTCCCAGTCAAAACGGGAATGCGCTTTGCTGCATTTGGAATCGCTGCGCGGGCTGTGTGGTGTGGGGTGTGATTGGCCGGGGTTGCTGGAACACGGCCGCGCGGCCGCCGATCTGGCTGACCGCCGGCTGCGCGTTCAGCATCTCGCTCAACGCCGCGCGCGCGCGGTGGAGCCGGCTCTTCACTGCGCTGACCGTCGTGCCGGTGGCCGCCGCGATCTCCTCGTAGGAGAAATCGTACCAGTAGCGCATGATCACGGCGCTGCGATTCTCAGGGCCAAGACCCGCCAGCAGGCTCTGGATCTCCCGGCATTGCTCCCCTCGCAGCGCGGCCTCTTCCGGGCCGGCCAGGCGCTCGCGCAGGGCCGGGTGCTGCTGAATCGGCTCATCATCAATCGAGAGCAACTGCACCCGCCGCCGGCGCAGCCGGTCAATACAGTGATGACTGGCGATGGAGAGCAGCCAGGTCTTGAATGGCCGGTTCGGATCGTAGCGATAAAACTGCGAGAAGGCCCGTAAGAATGTCTCCTGCGCGGCGTCCTCCGCCTCCGGCGCGTTGCCCACCATGCGATAGCACAAGTTATACACCGCGCGCTCGTGGGTCGTGAGCAATTCAGTGAACGCGGCCTGGTGGCCGGCCTGCGCAGACGTGATCAGTTCATCGGTGGTCATTCGATAACCCTTCTTGTGCAGAGTGATTAGAGTACATCAATCGTTTCAGCGCAGCCTGCCGGCCCAGTGGGGGCAATGTGCAGACGGCCCGGCGTCAGACGGATCACGGCGCTCCACGCGGCATCGGGCCGGCTTCCCAGCCCCAGCCCGCCGGGGCACATCGGCAGCGCCTCGGCCGCGCCGTACACCTGCCAGCGCTCGGTCGTCGCCACGACCGCGGGATTGCTCTCGATATTGAACAGGTGATCAGACGTGCGCGGCACCAGAATGTACAGCGCGCCGGCTTGCGCCTCGCACGGGAACACATTCGCCTGGATGGACGCCGGCCCATAAGTTGCCAGCGTCACGGCGTGCGCTTCGGCCAGCGTCTCTACGATGCGTCGCTGTAGATGATCGAGCATGGCAGCACCTCTCCTTCGAGAAAACAAAAAGGCCGGTTCGGCGAATGCATGTGTGCAGCATACGCCCAAACCGGCCCGCTGTCCCCTATCGAAAGTTATGTTCGAGGTTATGCTTCG
>CAZYHE010000129.1:0-8234 GCA_964647225.1 uncultured Anaerolineales bacterium | reverse complement strand
CGCCCAAACCGGCCCGCTGTCCCCTATCGAAAGTTATGTTCGAGGTTATGCTTCGACCAAACCTAATTCCCGCGCCCGCAGGGCCGCTTCCGTGCGGTTGCGCACCGCCAGTTTGCCGAGGATGTGGTTGATGTGTCCCTTGACCGTCCCCACGGTGAGGCAGAGCTGCGTGGCGATCTCCTGATTCGCCGCGCCGTGCGCCAGCAAGCCCAGAATCTCCAGCTCGCGCGGGGTCAGCGGCTCGACCAACAGCTCTGCACCTACGGCGGACAGACGGACGGTTTCGGAAGCGGCGTTTCTCCCCGGAATGAGGGCGCGGAGCCGCTGAACATACGCCGACAGGGCGGAACCCTCGGCCTGGTCACGGGAGACTCGCGCAAGAGGTTCAGCGAGCGCCGCGCCGCGATCCACGAAGCTGCGGACATATCCGGCCGGCTCGGCCAACTCCAACGCGCGGGCCAGCGCACGCGTGGCGCGTACGTCATCCCCCAGTTTGCTGAAGAGACAGGCGGATATCGCCAGCGCCGCGATGGCCGTCTCGTGCCGGCCGGCCGCCTCGGCGGTCCGCAAGGTCGCTTCGAGGATGCGCCCGGCTTCGGCCAGGTGGCCCTGCGCCAGGCGCACCTCGGCCAGCCGGAGATCCTCGAGGTCGCGGATGATGCAGGGGAACGCCTCCCGTTCGGCGCGCCGCGGCGCCAGGCTGTCGGCCCATTGCCCGGCTTGCGCACTGTCGCCAGTGACGAGGTCCAGCCACGCCCGGCGCGCCGCGACGACGGGCAGCACGGCCGAGCGCCGGGCACGGCCGCTGCCGGCGGCCATCTGTTCGGCGTGACCCAGTTCGGCGTGCGCCACATCCGCCTGGCCGAGCGCGTGCGCCAGGGCGACGAGCGCCAGGCTCCCGGCGATCTCCCCCAGCGGTTGGCCGGCCCGGCGACAATAGGCAATGCCCTGGCGGATGCTGGTCTCGGCCTCAGTCAGCCGGCCCTGTTCGGTCAACAGTTCGCCCAGGCTGATCCACACCTCGCCCGAAAAAGGCAACAGGTCGCCCCCCTGATCGCCCGCGCGCGCCAACGCATCGCGATAGACCCACTCGGCATCGCGCAGGCGGCCCTGGTTGACCAACACCTGACCCAGCCGCAGCCCCGCGGTGAGTGCGATCATCGGGAAGGAAGAGGCCGGCGGCGCGCCATCGCCCAACGTCAACCGCAGCGTCTCGCGATAGGTGCGTTCCGCCGCGGCGACGTTGCCGCCCCAGCGATAGGCGTTCCCCAGCGCATGCAGGATCACCGCCCGCAGCCAGATATCTTCTTGGCTCACCGGCCCGGTCGGCGGCTCCTGGAAGAACTCGGCCCAACTGTCGGGCCAGAGGAGCCACATCGCCGCTTGAGCGTGCTCGACGGCGCGCTGGCACTCCCAGCGCAGCGATTCGGCCACGGCGCGCAAGGCCAGCAGCTCCCCGCGCAGCTTGTCGGTTTCGGGGTCGGGCGAAGGCGCGGATTCGGCATCGGGATCGGCCGGTTCCCACGGCTCGCCCAGCGCGGCCGCGACCCAACGCAACGCCTGCTCCTGATGCTCGTGCGGGTCGGAGAGGCCCAGCGCCCAGGCAGCGGCCAGCCCCAGCCGCGGGCGGGAACGCACCAGTTCGGCGGGCAGCGCATCGAGCCAGGCGCGCAGCAGCACGATCTCCCCCTGCATCACCAGCCGCCGGTACGCGCCCTCGACCAGGCGCGCCGCGTGCTCCTGATCGCCCGCGGCCAGGGCATGGCGCACGGCGTCGGCCAGGAGGCCCTGCGCCTCATACCACGCCGCCGCCCGCCGCTGCAAATCGGCCACCAGATCGCCCCCCGCCTCGGCCAGACGCGCGGCCAGCGCTTCGGCAAAGAGCGGGTGATAACGATACCAGTGACGTTCCTCGTCCAACGGCACGATGAAGAGATTCTCGCGTTCCAGATAGCTCAGCATGGCCTGGCTGCGCGAGATCTCCAGGGCTGGCGCTTCGTCCACCAACTCATCGCACAACGCCGCGGTCAGATAGCTCAGGATGGAGGTGCGGAGCAGGAACCGCTGAATCTCCGGCGGCTGGCGACCGAACACCTCTTCGACCAGGTAGGCGAAGACATGATGCTGCGTCCCGCGAAACTCCTTGATGAAACGATCCCGCGCCGGCGCATCGCGGCCCTGGAGCGAGAGCGCGGCCAGATGCAGCCCGGCCGCCCACCCTTCGGTGCGCGCGGCCAGATTTGCCACCGCCTCCGGGGGGAGGTCGAGCGCCGCGACCTGGTTGAGAAAGGCGGCCGATTCCTCCGCACGGAAACGCAGATCGGCGGCGCGTATCTCGACCAGTTGGTCGCGGGCGCGCAGCCGGGCCAAGGGCAGCGGCGGGTCGGCGCGGGTCAGGAGGACGAGGTGTACGTAGGGTGGCAGATAGTCAATGAAGAACGCCAGGGTATTGTGGATCGCCTGGTTGCGGATGGTGTGGTAGTCGTCCAGCACCAGGAAGAGGGGCCGGGCCGCCGCGCCGGCGTGATCCGCCGCGCACCGATCCAGGTCGTTGATCAGGCCGGTCGCCACCGCCTCGAACCAGCCGAAGCCGGCCGGCCCCGCGGGCGCTTGCGCCACCGAACGGAGCAGCGCCCGGACTCCTTCGCCCACGCCCGCTTGCGCGGCGCCGAGCGCGGCCGCCGCGTAGTGCCAGAAACGCACCGGGTCATTGTCGCCCTCGTCGAGGGTCAGCCAGGCCAGCCGGCAATCGCCGCCGGCCGCCGACGAACACCAGCCGCTCAGGAGCGATGTCTTCCCGAAGCCGGCCGGCGCCGACACCAGGCAGACCGGCCGGTCGCGGCTGCGCAGGAGCAAATTGAGCAGATGCGGGCGCTGCAGCAAGCCGGGTCGCGCCCGCGGCGCGCGTAATTTGGTAGCAAGCAGGGGAAGCCCGGCGGCAGGCTCCCCCCCGGCAGAGATGGCAAGAGTGGTGTCCATCAGTTCAGCTTCGGCGGAATGGAATCATCCCATTCTACACTACTTCGCGATTTTCGCCACTCTGCCAAATGTCCATTTGTTTATCCTCAGCGCCGCGCCCCGACGAAGGAGAGCTTCCAGTAGCTGATATCCGCCGGCGCGTTCTGCTGCACCCAGTTCGTCCCATCCACGGTATGCATGATGATGCCCTGCGGCTGGATCGGGGCGGTGCGCACGCCTCGGGCCGCCACGACCCACGCGGTGCGCGCGTCCACGCACGTGACGCCGCCCGGCGTGTAGCCGTTGAGCGCCGCGGGCGTGACATTTGTCGCGGTGGGTGTGCCGTCCGGCGCGACATAGACGCGCCAGATGAAACCGCTCACGCCGTCGCCGTTTTGCACGCCCCAAACGTCGCGCGTGCTGGCGGCACAGAGATCATCCAGGTGATCCAACCCGCCGACGGAGACGACTTTGGTCCAGGTGTTTCCCCCGTCGCGCGTCTGGTAGAAGGTCGCCGAGGCCGTCCCCGAAGCCCAGACGAAGCGAGGCCAGAAGGCATGGACGACGAGCGGGGCCTCGCGCGTCCCATCGTTCCAGAGTTCCTCGCGCCGCCAGGTGATGCCGCCATCGGTGCTATGCACCAGCGCGCCGGTGGGCGACGCATCCGCAATCCAGACATCATTGGTGCGGAAGGCGTCAATCCGGTTCGCCTGGGTGATCGGCGCGCCCGCATGGGGCACGATGTTCCAGGAATTGCCGGCGTCCGTGGTGTGCAGGATCACGCCGCCCAGCGAGACGGCCCACGCGACGCTCCGGCTCAACGCCTTGATCCCTTTGATCCCGCCCCGGAGGCCGGTCGGGATCGTCTGCGAGACCCAGGTCGCGCCGCCGTCGGTGGTGTGCAGGAGGGCGCCGTGGGTCTCGGCCGGGCCGCCGCCCAGGGCCACCCAGGCGGTTTGCTCGTCCACCGCGCTCACATCATTGGCAACATAGCCGGCCCTGGCGACCGGATGGTCTTGCTCCTGCCAGGTCTGCCCCCCATTGGATGTATGCACGATCGCCGGCGTGCCGTCCGCCTTGTGGCCGATCGCCCAGCCCACCGTGGGCAGCGCGGGACGCATCAGGATCGGGAGGAGCAGGCGCACCCCACGCCACTCGAAGGCGCCGGCATCCACGCGCACGCCGAAGGGCCGCGGGGCGCCATCGTAGTCGGTCGCGGGCGCGGGCGGCATCCCGGCCGGATCGCCCGCATCGCGCGCGGCCGAGGCGATCGTGATGTGAAAATCACCGGCGGCCGGGTTCACAAAGGCCGGCGCGCCGGCGATCGGTTGCGCGTTGGTGTAGACGCCGCTGCCGCCGACATCCTGCGCGTTGCCGTCGAACAACGTGTAGCTGATCGTGGCGGTTGCGGCCTGGCTCACGGTGATCCCGACCGTGTGGCTCACGATGATGTTGTTCGCCAGGCGCGCCGGCGCGCTACGCCAGTCGCCCAGGAGGATCGCCGGCCCGCGGTTCTCGACCAGGGTGTTGTTGGCGACGCGGCCTTCCGCGGCCACCCCGGCCGGGAGGTTCAAGGCAAGCGCCATGCCGCCGGCCGACCGGCCGCGATTGCCCACCAGGACGTTGTTCGTGATGGTGAACCCGGCGGTTTCCTGCACCGCCAACGCGCCACCCCAGCCCGCGCCGGGGGCATCGGCCGAGTTGCGGATGAAGAAGTTGCCATCAATCGTCGCGTTGCCGCTGGAGATGACCGGCCCACTCCCGCCGGCCAATTGCAGCCCGCCCCCGATGCCTTCGCCGGTCAGTCCATGTCCCTGGTTGGACTCGAAGCGATTGCCCTGCACGAGCACATCCAAGGCGCGCATATATACACCGCCCGCCTGTCCCACGGCCATGCCGAATGTCGCCGTGTTGCTGATGATCAGGTTGTCGCGGAGGATGACGCCCCGGTGTACCTGCCCCGCGGCCGGGGTGAACACCGCGCCCCCGCCGTAGCCTTGACCCATCAGCGATGCGCTATTGTTCACGAACGTGTTACGCGCGACCTCGGTTCGGGTCACAGCGACCGCGATCAGCCCGCCGCCGCCGGCCCATTGCGTGCCGGGCGGACCGGGTATCATCCCCGCCATGTTGCCGCCGATGAGGTTGTCGGTCAGCACGAGGCCTTCCACAGAGCCGATCCCCACACCACCGCCCTCTGCCACCTGATAGGCCATCCCGGCCGCGCCATTGGCGACAATCTCATTTTGCATCACCGTCGCGTCGTTGAGCGCGTACAGATAGATGCCCCCGCCGAATCCGCCGGCAAACAAGCCCGCCAGGTTGTCACGCACGCTGTTGCCCCGGATTTCGATCTGATCGGAATGTCGCGCATAGAGGCCGCCGCCGACCGGCGCCTGGAAGAGGATGGGGCTGGTGCTGGCCGCGTTGAGCCACACCTGGTTGTTGATGAAGCGCACGCCGGCAGACCCTTCGATGAATGCCGCCCCACCGATCCCCACGCCGCCAACGACAGAGGCCCGGTTGGCGATCAGCAGATTGCCGGAGATGACCGCGCCCGGCGCGTCAAGGATCGTGAGGCCGCCGCCCATGCCCACGCCCGTCACGCTGGCGATGTTCTGGGACACCGTGTTGCTGATGACACGCAGCCCGCCCGGCGCCGTCTGCCCCACGAAGATGCCGCCGCCCGCGCCGCCAATCGCGGTGCTGGCGCGATTGTTCGCGATGACGTTGTCGAAGAGGGTCAGGCTGGCATTCCAGCTATAGATCCCGCCGCCCGTGTTCGTGATGCCGATCTGGCTGATGCCGGACGCTGCGCTGGGCAACTGGTCTGCATACTGCGCGGCCTGGGTCGCCCACTCCATGACCTTCGGGAGCAGGTTGGCGTAATCCGCCCGCGCCTCGGCAAACTGACCGTTCGCCATCAGCCCAGTCAGCAGGCCGCGCAGCGCCTCGCGGGTGGCGGCGTCGTTCACCGCAGCCACGCCGCGCGACCAATCCACGGCGCTCCCTTCAGGCTCGGCCATGAAGCTCGATCCGCCGGACAGGCGCGTCGCCAGGGTCTCCGTGGGCACGACCGAGGCGTCGCCGTTGATGATGCGAAAACCCACGATCGTCACCACCGTATCAGAGGTGGCGCAGGTGATGCTGATCGCCCGGTCCTCCCCGTCCGCGTCGAGCGTGGTTCGGCCGGCCGTGCGCTGTGTGAAGCCGGCGTCCCAGCCGCCTGACAGCGTGATCCCTTTGGTAATGCGCAGATTCTCCACATAGGCATCGTCGTCCGATGCCGTGGCTTCCACGAGGATGGTATCGCCGTCTTCGGCGGCGTCAATGGCCTCTTGGATCGTGTCGTAGTCAACCGGCACGTGAATGGTGGCGCCGAACGGGCGCAACGAGACGTTCGCGGCAGAAACGCTCTCAGCAGGTGCGAGCTGCAAGAGCAGTGCGAGGAGACCGATCAAACCAAGAGCCAGGCCGACAGTGAGCGTTGTGCGACGGAGGAATGTCATGGCAGAACCCCTTTGTTTTGGATGCGCATTCGGAGGAGGCGTTGGCCGCGGCATGCGCATGGCCGGCCAGCGCTGGATCACCAGCAAAAGGGCTGATGATCCGCCAATCAGACGCCCATGCTTCTGGACGCCCGGTCTGTGATGACAGGCGCTATCTTAACACGAAAAGGCTATACTGTCCAGTTCAATGCCGATTTTGATCATCTGCGTGCTCCGCGGGTCGCGCTTCGCGTCTGCGCGACTTCGTGGTAGAATGTGGTGGACTGATCGCGATACGCCCATTATACCGCAGGAGAGCATAGATGCGCATTTATCTACTTCGGCACGGCGAGGCCGACTGGCCGACCTGGCAGGCGCCGGATAGCGAACGCCCCCTCACCGACCGGGGCATCAAAGAGTTGCGGATCGTGGCCGCGGGCATCGCCGATCTGAAGTTGGAGATCGGCGCCATCCTCACCAGCCCGCTCCGCCGCGCCGTGCAGACTGCCGAGATCGCGGCCAAGGCGCTGGGGATACCGGCCGCGGTGGAATCGGTCCTGGCGCCCGGCTTCACGCCCGCGCTGCTGCTGGCACTGATCGAGAAGCACGGCGGCCGTGATCTGCTGCTGGTGGGCCACGAGCCTGATTTCTCGGTCATCATCCGCGCACTGACGGGCGGCGATGTCAAGATGGCGAAGGCCGGCTTTGCCTGTATCGAGATCGTCTACCCGCAGACCACTGCCGGCGAATTGATCTGGCTGATCCCGCCGAAGATCTTCAAGGTGGGATAAGAACACATCCAAAGGAGAACCTACCCATGCAATACACACAACTCGGCCGCACGGGCCTCAAAGTCAGCAGGCTGTGCCTGGGCACCATGAACTTCGGCCCGCAGACCAGCGAGGCTGACAGCTTTGCGATCATGGATCGGGCGCTGGAGCTGGGGATCAACTTCTTCGACACGGCCAACGTCTATGGCGGCAAGCGCGGAGAGGGGATTACTGAGCAGATCATCGGCCGGTGGCTGGCCCAGGGCGGCGGCCGGCGGGAGAAGATCGTCCTGGCGACCAAAGTCTACGGCGGGATGGACGAGTGGCCCAACGAGTCCCGGCTGTCGGCGTATCACATCCGCCGCGCCTGCGATGAGAGCCTGCGCCGCCTCAACACCGACCACATTGACCTGTACCAGATGCACCATATCGCCCGCGAGACGCCGTGGGCCGAAATCTGGCAGGCAATGGAGACGCTGGTGGCGCAGGGCAAGGCCATCTACGTGGGCAGCAGCAACTTCGCCGGCTGGCACATCGCGCAGGCGCAGGGCGCCGCACGGCTGCGCAACTTCATGGGCCTGGTTTCCGAGCAGAGCCTTTACAACCTGAACGCGCGCATGATCGAACTGGAAGTCGTGCCGGCCTGCCGCGAGTTCGGCCTGGGCATCATCCCGTGGAGCCCGCTGGCCGGCGGCCTGCTGGGCGGCGTGCTGGGGAAGGTCGCCGCCGGCCGGCGCGCCTCGGAGCGGATCCAGCAAACCATCGAAAAGAACCGCGCCAAATTGGAAGCGTGGGAGCTGTTCTGTCACGAACTGGGCGAGCAGCCCGCCGACGTGGCGCTGGCCTGGCTGTTGCACAACCCGGTCGTGGCCGCGCCGATCATTGGCCCGCGCACGATCGAGCAGTTGGACGGCAGCCTGCGGGCGTTGGAGATCGAGTTGGGGGATGAGGAATTGGCCCAACTGGACGACATTTTCCCTGGCCCTGGGGGTGAGGCGCCGGAAGCCTACGCCTGGTA
>CAZYHE010000128.1:6796-9665 GCA_964647225.1 uncultured Anaerolineales bacterium | reverse complement strand
CCTATCGCCTGCCCGACGGGGTGGCGCGCGGGCCGGTCATGCCCACCGCGCCGGCGGTGGTTTTCATCGAAGTGACCAACCGTTGCAACCTGCGCTGTGAGACGTGCCCGCGCACCTATTTCACTCGCGAGCCGCTCAAATCGCTCACCTACGATGAGTTCGTCCAGATCGCCGCGCAGTTCCCCGCCATGCGCCGCTGCACGCTGCACGGCATCGGCGAGCCACTGCTCAACCGCGATCTGCCGCAGATGATCGCGTACCTCAAAGATCGCGGGGTCGAGACCCTCTTCAACTCGAACGGTGCGCTGTTGACCCCGGCCTGGCAGGAGGCGCTGGTGCGCAGCGGCCTCGACGAGTTCCGCTGCTCGATTGACGGCGCGCGGCCGGAAACCTATGCGCGCATCCGCGGGGCCGATGTGCTCCACAAGGTGGTCGCCGGGCTGGAAGGATTGATCGAGACCCAGGCCCGGCTGGGATCGGCCACCCCGCGCGTCTCGATCTGGTGCGTGGCGACGCGCGCGAACCTGGGCGAGCTGCCCGACCTGGTGCGGCTGGCCGGCCGGCTGGGCGTGCCCGAGGTCTACTTGCAGCGCATGACCTTCTTCGCCAGCGAACCAGATCAGCAATACGGCATGGCGCGGGAAGAGTTGGCGATCTTCGATACCGCACTCATCGAACAAGAAGCGATCATCGCCGAGTGCGATCGGGTCAGCGCGGAACTGGGCGTGGCATTCCGGGCATCGGGCGGCCGGGATGGCCGCGGCAGCCTGGCCGCGCAGCGCTCAGCCGACGCCGCGCCCTGGCGCGCCTGCCTGCGACCGTGGACCACCGCCTACATCACCGCCAACGGCAACTGCCTGCCGTGTTGCATCTCGCCCTTCACCACGAGCGACTACGATAGCTTGATCCTGGGCAATCTGTTCGAGCGCCCCTTCGCCGAAATTTGGAACGCTGCGCTTTATGGGCGGTTCCGATCAGCGCTGCTCACGACCCAGCCGCACAAGGCGTGCGCCAACTGCGGGGTCGCCTGGAGTTTGTGATGTCGCATAGCAACGCCTGGTCGAACCCGTCGGCCATCAGCGCCGAGGACGCCGCCCGGATGGCCGCGTTCCTGGAGGATCGGGCGCGCTGCCCGGATCAAGTTCAGGTCAACACCGCCGTGCGGGACGTGTTGGCGCTGCGGCCCGGCGAGCGGCTGCTGGAGGTGGGTTGCGGCAGCGGCGCGCTCTGCCGGCTGATGGCCCCGCCGCTCCACCCCGGCGGCGAGATCATCGGGCTGGACGTCGCCCCCGACATGATCGCCGCCGCCCGGCGCTATGCCGCCGATCTTCCCCCCTCGCCCGCGCAGGGAGAGGGGCTGGGGGAGAGGGTTGCGCTGCGCTTCGAGATCGGCCCGGCCGAAGCACTGCCCTATCCCGACGGCTCGTTCGATGCCGCGTTCGCGGCCCGGCTGCTGCTGCACGTGGCTGATCCGCTGGCCGTCGTGCGGGAGATGGCGCGCGTCGTGCGGCCCGGCGGCCGGGTCGTCCTGATGGATTGGGACTGGGGGACGCTGGCGGTGGATCACACCGACCGGGCGCTGACCCGGCGCTTGATGGACTGGCGTTGCGACAACCACGGCGGCGACAACTGGAGCGGCCGAAAACTGCTCGCCGTCGCCCTTGCCGCCCGGCTGACCCGCGTCACGGTCACGCCGGTCGCCACGGTCGCCCGCGACGAGACCGCCGCGCTCACCAGCTCGATCTTCCGCGCCGCCGAAGTGGCGCGCAACGGCGGCGCCATCACCCCCACCGAGCATGACGCCTGGGTGGCCGAACTGAAGCAACGCCTCGCCGAAGGGCGCTTCCTGGCGAGTTTGGTGTATTTTGTGGCGCGGGGGGAAGTATTGCGTAGCACGTAGTACGTAGTGCGTATTCCGTTGTTCTCGAGATGGCCTGTATTTGCATGATATGGGTTACGCAACACGCAATACGAACTACGCAACACGCAATAACAGGAGCACACATGGGCTACTCCGTCGGCATCGGCCTGACCAACGACTGCAACCTGACCTGCGCGCACTGCTATCGGGACACGCTGCGGGTGGATCGCATCAGCCTGGCGCAGGTGCGGCAGATTTGCGAGGCGCTCCCGGTGGATGCGCTGGGGATGGGCACCGGCGAGAACGCGCTGCACCCGGAGTTCGTGCCCATCGTCCGCTACCTGAGTGCGCGCGGGGTCAAGCTGAGCATCGCATCCAATGGCTATAGCCTGACCGAAACCCCCGATGATGTGCTGCGGGCGTTTCACGATGTCGAAGTCTCGATTGACTTTGCGACCGAGGCCGAACAGGATGCGCTGCGCGGGCCGGGCAATTGGGCGTTGGTGCATCGGGCCATGGAACGGTGTCAGAGCCTGGGAATCGAGGTCTCCATCCTCGCCACCATGATGCGGACGAACTACGACCAGATGGATCGGCTGGTGGCCCTGGCGCGTGTGAACGGCGTCAACCTGCGCGTCAACGCCTACCAGGCGGTCAAGACCGACGCGTATCGCCTGAGCTACGAACAGTTCTGGGAAGGCTACCGCCGGCTCTTCGCCGCGGGGTTGGTCGTCTCGTGCAGCGAGCCGGTCGTGCGCGCTGCGCTGGGGCTGGCCGATGCGCAAAGTCCGTGCGGCCACCGCAGCATCCGCTTCAACCCGCGCGGCCAGGTGATCCCGTGCGTCTACTGGCCGCTCGGCAGTGACGCGCTGGCTGGCGATGTAGCGCAAGATGCCACGCTCGCTTTGCGAGCAGTGCGCCACGCTGGCGCGGCCGCGCCGCAGATCGCTGACCTGGCCCGACTGGGCGCCGGAGTATTCGACAGCCCGGCGTTCCAGGCGGCGCGGT
>CAZYHE010000128.1:0-6786 GCA_964647225.1 uncultured Anaerolineales bacterium | reverse complement strand
CGCGCCGCGCGCTCAATGGCCGGCTCGACAGTCACGACGATTATTGTCCGTGGGTCCGCGGCGCGGAGATTCAGCTCGATTGGCGGCCAGCGCCGGCGAAAGACCTGATGCGTTCGGGAAATGTCTGCACGACGGTGGTGATATAGAATGCTCCCACAACCCTGGAAGACCCTTTCCTCTCGCACCGCGTACGAAAATCCCTGGACGCGGGTGCGCGAGGATGTGGCAGAGATGCCTAACGGCAAGACGACGATCTACGGCGTGGTCGAGTGCGGCGAATGCGTCGGCATCCTGCCGTTCCTGAATGACGACCGCGTGGTGATGATCCGCCAGTTCCGCTATCCCTTCGGCGAAAATCATCGCTGGGAGATGCCGACCGGCGGGGTGAAGACCGGCGAGGGACTGGAAGCCGCCGCGCATCGCGAGCTGCGCGAGGAGATCGGCTACGACGCCGGCCGGCTGTGCCACGTCTCGTCGTTCTACACCAGCAAATCTATCGTCCAGGAGGTCGCGCACCTCTATCTCGGCTATGATCTGTTCCCCGGCGCCGCGCCGCCCGACGAGACCGAATTCCTGGAAGTGGCCGTCCTGCCGTTCCGCCAGGTCTATGAGCTGGTCCTCGCCAGCGAAATCCGCGACGCGATGACGATGATCGCGGTGCTGCACGCCGCGCGGCTGCGGGGCTGGACATGACGCGGCCGCTCACCGACGCGCTGCTCGTCGTCGCCAAGCAGCCCGCGGCCGGGCAGACCAAGACCCGTCTGACCCCGCCCCTGTCGCCCGATGAGGCGGCCGCGCTCTACGAATGCTTCCTGCGCGACACCCTCGACCTGATCCGCCGCGTGCCCGCCGTCCAGCCGGCCATTGCCTATCTGCCCGCGGACGCGACCGGCTACTTCACGGCCCTGGCCCCCGATTTCGAGTTGCTCCCGCAGCACGGCCCCGACCTCGGCGCGCGGCTCGATCATGCGTTGACCAGCTACCTGCACCGCGGCTTTGCGCACGTCGCGATCATGAACAGCGACGGCCCGACGCTGCCAGCGACATATTTAACCGCCGCCTTCGACCAATTGCGTGATGGTGCCGACGTGGTGCTCGGCCCGGCGGAAGACGGCGGCTACTACCTGATCGGCCTCAAGCGGCCGGCCCCGCGGCTGCTGCGCGAGGTGCGCATGAGCACGCCGACCGTGTTGGCCGACACGTTGACGCTCGCCGCCGAAGCAGGGCTGCGGGTCGCGCTGCTGCCGATGTGGTATGATGTGGATGATGTGGCGTCTTTAGCGCGGCTGCGGGATGAGCTGGCGGGCGCGCCCGCCGAAATCGCGCCGGTCACGCGGCGGTTTTTGTTGGGGGGAATGTGAGTCGGATCGCCGTCATCATCCCCGCGCTCAACGAGGCCGGCAACATCGCCGGCCTCGTGGCCGAGCTGCGTGCGGTCGTCACAGCCGAGATCATCGTGGTGGACAACGACTCGACCGATGACACCGCCGCGGTGGCCGCCGCGGCCGGCGCGCGCGTCGTGACCGAACCGCGGCGCGGCTACGGTTACGCGTGCGCGGCCGGCGTCGCCGCGGCGCACGGGGCCGATCTACTGGCCTTCATGGATGGCGACGGCAGCTTCCTGCCCGCCGAACTGCCCGCGCTCCTCGCGCCGTTGCGCGCGGGCCGGGCCGACCTCGTGCTCGGCTCGCGGCCGCTGGGGCACATCGCGCCCGGCGCGATGCCGCCGCAGCAGCGCTTCGGCAATTGGCTGGCCGCCGGGCTGATGCGCCTGCTCTATCGCATGGACGTGACCGACCTGGGGCCGTATCGGGCGATCCGCCGCGACCTGCTGGAGCGCCTGGCGATGTGTTATTTGAATGACGCGGCGCCCACCGAGATGATGGTCAAGACCGCTCGCCGCGGCGCCCGCATCGTCGAAGTGCCGGTGAGCTTTCACCCGCGGCGCTCCGGCAAGTCGAAGGTCAGCGGCACGTTGCGCGGCACGCTGCTGGCCGCACGCTACATCCTGGGGGTGACGCTGCGCTATGCCTGGGCGCCGAAGTAACGCGCACCCATCCTGCTCCCCTGCTCTGGCCGGTCTCCGATAGAATGCCCCTGTGTTTGGGCACCGAGCCAGTTCAGGATCGGGCGTGTCCGCATCACGGCGCGCCGAACTCCCGGATGGCGGCCACGATTTGCGGGAAGCTCTTGCGCCACATCCCTGGCGGCACATTCTCGGAAATCTGGATTTGCAGCCGGCCGGAGTGCCCGGCTTCGGCCAGGATCTGCCGCGCGGTCGCGTAGATCACCTCCGGCTCGGCCAGATGTACCGACGAGGGGAAGTTGGGGCAGAGCCGCATCTCCGGCCAGAGCGCGTGCGCCTGGCCGACGCTCGTGTCGTTGTCGGGCGGCGGCGAGAGCGAGTCCAGCCCCCGCACCCCCGATTCGCCGATCAGCTTCCAGAGCGGCTTCAGGTCGCCATCCATGTGGACGTAGACCAGCGTGCCCACGTCCGCCAGCATCTCGGCCAGTTCGTTGTAGCGCGGGACGCAGTATTTGCGGAAGTTTTTCGGGCCGAGCACCGGCGCGGTGATGTTGTCGGGCACGTCAATCATCGGGACCGGCACGCGCCGCGCCGCATCGCGTACCACCGCGAAAATCTGGCGCTGGATCCCTGCCATGAGTGAAACCGTCTCCTCGACCAACTCTGGACAATCCACCAGGTGGCCGGCCAGATCCGAGATCAGCACCCACTGGATCCACAACTGCTGATAGGGCGTGCGCATGACCGCGGGGAGTGGCCAGCCGTCATCGCCCAGCTCACGCAGATCGCGCACGTAGTGCGGCAGGTCGGCGCGCACGACGCAATCGCGCAGGAAAGCCTGGAAGATGCGATAATCTTGCGGCTCCTTGATGAAGTGCTGGCGGATGCTGCCCGTGCCGTAGGTCGGTTCGTAATGCACTTCTTCCGTCAGGTCGCCGGCCGGGGTGTGCAAGATGCGGATTTTGCCTTTGAGCCCCTTGCGCTGGATGCGCTTTACCTCGAACTTGCAGTGCGGATAGGTGAGTTTATGCAGGCGTGACCAGCGCCAAAGCCCCATATTCTCGCGGCCGAGCACCGCCCAGGCCTCTTCGTTCGGCGCGATGGCGTTGTCGTACTGGATGAAGGGCACCCGGTCGTGGGGCCGTCCTTGCATCACGGCGAGCATACGCTCGTGCATCGTCATGGACATGTTCGCAACTCCTTTGCGGCGGGTGTGGGATCGCACGTCACAGCGCGTGCCCCTGCTGATTCTACCACGAGATTGCTGTAGATTCGTTTGTCAGTTTGACAAAAGCGGAAAAGTAAACATAATAGATAAAGCAATCTCTCGCCGGCCCGTGACAATCGTGTCCCTCGCCAGGCGAGTGGCATTTTCCTGTTTCAAGGAAGGAGACAGCATACCATAACGTGTCAGATAGAAACAAAAGAATAAGAAGGACATTTCGGGCGGCCGAAGGCGATTGGCGGCGGGTGGATCTCCACCTGCACACCCCAGCGTCGGCAGATTGGCAGGAGCCAGGCGTTTCGTATTTGCAGTGGCTCCAAAAGGCAGAATCCCGGGGCCTCGATATTGTGGCGATCACCGATCACAACACCGTCGAGGGGGTCGCACAGCTCCGGGCAGAAATTGAGCGCTTGACGTGGCTGGAAACAAATGAACGCCTGCGTCCACAGGAGCGGCGTGACCTCGATGAGTACCGCCGCCTGGGTGAGCGAATCCTGGTGTTGCCGGGATTCGAGTTCACCGCCACGTTCGGCTTCCATGTGCTGGGCATCTTCCCACCTGAGACCCCGCTGCGGGTCCTTGAGTTGCTCCTGCTCCGGCTCAACGTGCCGGTGGATCGTCTGGCAGAGGGCAGCACCGAGGTCGGGGCGACCGTAGATGTCCTGACCGCCTATCGGCTGATTGATGAGGCGGGCGGCCTGGCGATCGCCGCACATGCCAACAGCACGCATGGGGTCGCCATGCGCGGGATCAACTTCGGCGGACAGACCAAAATCGCCTTCACCCAGGATGTACACTTGCACGCCCTGGAAGTGACCGATCTCGACGCGCCGGGCCGGCGGTCGTCGGCGAAGTTCTTCGACGGCACCAAGCCGGAATACCCGCGGCGGATGCACTGCATTCAAGGTTCCGACGCGCACCGGTTGACGCGCGACCCCAAGGACAAGAACCGCCCCGGCATCGGAGATCGGGTCACAGAGTTCCTCCTCGCAGAGGTTTCGTTCGAATCCCTGGCCGCGGCCCTCAAGGGCGATGACTTCAGCGTCACCCGCCCCTATCGCCCGCCGGCCGAGGAGCCGTTTGATTTCGTCGTTGCCGCGCGTGAAGTCGGCAACACGATCGTCCAGTCGTTTCATGAAAGCGTGGTGTTGGAGGCCGGGCGCACCAACCGGATCCTGGCCGACGTCGTCGCCTTTGCCAACACCCAAGGCGGCACCGTCTTCCTCGGCGCCAGCGCCATCAAGAAGGGCGCGCCGCGCGGGGTGGAGAATCCGTCCGACCTGATCGCCCGACTCCAGCGCGAGATCGAGCAGGATATCACGCCGCCGCTGGTCTGCCGGGCAGACACGCTGCAAAGCCAGGGCGCGGCGGTCGTCCGAGTGGTGGTGCCGAACGGGCCGAGCAAGCCCTACGTGCTCCATCAAACCCGCATCTACGTGCGCCAGGAAGGGGAGACCAACGAGGCGGTTCGCGATGAGATCATCCAGCTTGTGCTGGGGACCCGTCAAGCGCCGCCGGCTGTGGCTGAAGTGAGCCGCAGCGCGGAAGCCGCCCGCAGCGCAGAAGGCGCCCGGATGCCGGCAGCCATGCGGCCCGCGCCGGCCAGCCAGCCGGCGGGCATCGAGCCGCCCGCAGAACCCCCGGCCGTGGCGGCCCCTGCCGCTGAGCCGCCGGCCGCCAAGTCACCACGCCGCCGACGACGGCGCAGCACGACCGCGCCTGAGGCCAAGTCTGAAGGATCGGTCGTGGCCGAGCAGCCCGTCGAGCCGGAACAGCCCGCTGTGGCTGAGCCGGCCGCCGAGCCGGAGCCGCCCGTCACGTCTGAGGCGGTGGTCGAGGTGGAACAATTCGTGCCCCAAGCGGCGGTCGAGCCGGCGCAGCCCAGCGTGGCTGAACCGGCGGCGCAGCCAGGGGTGGAGTTAGCTGTCGAGCCGGCCCCGGCGCTGGAAGGCGTGGGGGCTGTGGTAGAGGTCAGCGAGCCTGAGCCGCTCCCGGCGGCCCCGACGGAGGATGAAGCGCCCGCCCCGGCTGCGAAGCCGGCCAAGCGCCGCCCGCGCAGCCGCCGGTCGGATCGCGTCCCGGCCGAGACCGTCGCGGCCCCGACGCCGGAAGCGCCGGCCCTCCCTGAGCCTGAGCCGGTTGAAGCGCCGGTGAGCGAAACGCCTGCCGCCGATGTGGCGGTCAGCGTCGAGCCAGTGGCCGTCGAGGCGGCGGAAGACGAAGCGCCGGAAATCGTCGCGGAGTCGGCCGAGCCGCCTAACATCCTGGAAGCGCCCGCGGTCGGCGTCGAGATCGTCTCGACGGAAGAACGCCAGGGCGTGGTCTACTTTACCATCCGGGATTTGCGTAATTGCAATACCGTACACAATGTCACCCCGGTGTCGGCGCGTAAGCTGTGGAGCTACGCGATCAACCAGTATCTCAAGCGGCCGATTGACCCGGAGAAGGTGACGTGGCTCGGGGAGTACGGTTTGTGGCAGGTGGGCCGGCGTGCCAAAAAGCTGCGCTACGATCTGGTCAAGCGCCAGCCTGATGGCAGCATCCGGGCCTTCTACGGTGTCACAGCCGATGGCATGGATGAGCCGTGGGCGCAGTTCCTGAAGGATGAAGACCGCACCTCATAAAGGTGACGCGCGAAGCATGAAACGCGAGAAACCCGTTTTCTCCGAGAAAACGGGTTTCTGCTTTAGATGACATAAAAAATGAGGAAGACGACCAGCCCGAAGAGCAAGATATCCACTTGCAGCGCACGGTCTTTCAGCGCGACGACATCGGGCGGATCGGTTTCCCCTTTGACGTGGATCAAGTAGAGGTAGCGGAAGAGGCCGTAGAGCACGAACGGGATCGTGAGCATCATCAAGTGGTTCGGCGGCAGGTTGGGCGCAGCAAAGGTGTAGAGCGAGTAGGCCATCACCGTCGTGGAGCTGACCAGGCCCAACATCTCATCC
This sequence comes from uncultured Anaerolineales bacterium, assembly GCA_964647225.1. Taxonomy (GTDB): domain Bacteria; phylum Chloroflexota; class Anaerolineae; order CG2-30-64-16; family CG2-30-64-16; genus CAZYHE01. The sequence continues at coordinate 587 of CAZYHE010000128.1, read as the reverse complement.
ACGAAGCGCAGGCTGTATTCCTGAAGGATCGCGCGGGTGTTGCCGGCGTTCTCTTGGAGCAGCACGATCTCCTGGCGTCGCTTGCCGAGGGCCAGGAAGAGCGCCAGCAGCGCCATACAGACGTAGATCCACGGCGAGAAGCGCGCCGCGTCCACGACGATGGCGCCGGCCGCCACCCGCAGCACGAACCCGGCCGCAATCGTCAGCACATCCACGATGACGATGTTTTTCAGCCAGAACGAATAGGCGATCATCACGGCCAGGTAGCCGTAGAGGATCAGCGCCAGCCCGCCGCCCAGCCAAAGTGCGCCCGGCACGGTGAGCGCAAACAGCAGCGCGGCGCCGATGAGCGCATTGCGCGGGCGCAGCGCACCGGAGGCCAGGGGCCGATTGCGTTTTTCGGGGTGCTGGCGGTCCTTCTCGATGTCCGCCAGGTCGTTGATCGTGTAGACGACGCTCGATACCAGGCAGAAGAGCAGGAAGGTGAGCAGCGTGTGCGAGAAGTACGTGGGGTCAAAGAGCTTGCCATCGAAGATCAGCGCGGCCCACACGAAGACGTTCTTGGTCCACTGCTTGAGGCGCATCGT
>CAZYHE010000127.1:3844-9671 GCA_964647225.1 uncultured Anaerolineales bacterium | reverse complement strand
TTCATCCCGCCCACCGGCCGCACCAACCCCTTCAGCTCCATGACCGCCAGCGTGCTGGAGACCGTCGCGATCGGCAAACCGGTCGTGCGGCCGATCTCGTCTACGTGCGTCGCCTCTTCCCCCACGTGCTCGAAGAGCAGCGCCTCGGTCGCATCGGTGGGCAGCAGCATCTGCGCCTCGACGTGCTGCGCGACGGAGGTCAGGTTCAGCGCCTCCAGCACATCGTTGACCGAGAGCACCGGCGTCGCGCCGTCGCGGATCAGCCGGTTCGTGCCCAGGCTGCCGCGCTGAAAGATGCTGCCCGGCACGGCGAAGACATCACGGCTCTGGTCGGCGGCGTACTTCGCAGTGATTAACGCCCCGCTCTGCTCGCCCGCCTCGACGACGATCACCCCGCGGCTCAGCCCGCTGATGATGCGGTTACGCGGGGGGAAGTTGTTGGCCTCGGGCGGCACACCCAACGCGTATTCGCTGATCAGTGCGCCGTGAGTCACGACATCTTGCGCCAGTTTCAGGTTCTCGTACGGGTAGATGACATCCACCCCGCTGCCGAGCACCGCCAGGGTCCGGCCGCCGGCCTCGATGGCTGCACGATGCGCCTGGGTGTCAATCCCCTTCGCCAACCCACTAAGAACTGTCACGCCGGCGCGGGCCAGATCGCCGGCCAACGCACGGGCCGCCTCGCGGCCATAGCTCGTCGCCTTGCGCGTGCCAACCAGCGCCACGGCCCAGTCATCGGTCGGCCGCAGCTCGCCCTTGACGTAGAGCACCGGCGGCGGGTCGTTGATCATCCGCAGCCGCTCCGGGTAGCGCGCGTCTTCCCAGGTCAACACCTCGATACCAGCCTTGCGGGTCTTCTCCAGCTCGGCCGCCAGGTCAAGCTCGCCGCGCGCCTGCACCAGGTTGGCGGTCGAACGCCGATCGAGGCCGATCTCGACCAGCGCGTCGGCCGGCGCCCGCCAGGCCTGCTCGATGGAACCGAAATAGTCCAGCAACGCGCGCAGCCGCGCCGGCCCAATGCCGCGCACCTTGTTGAAGCCGATCCAATAGGCGAGAGGATCCATCCTTACGCACCTGCCCTGATGATCCGAACGTCTCAACGGCTGCCAGCATACTCGATGGAATTAGTTTTGTCAATCTTCTTCTGTGTCAAGCAACCCGTCGGGAACGACGACCGTCATCTTGCCCGCGGCCACGTCTACCTGGAGGATGACCGAACGGATCGCCGGGAGCAGCACTTCGCCGCGTGGCCCGGAAACGACATACACATCGTTGGCCCCGGTGAAGATGACCTCCGTCAGGGTTCCCAACGCCTCGCCCGCGCTCGTTTCGACGGCCAGCCCGACCAGTTCATGGGCATAGTGCTCGTGCTCGGCCAGCGGCATGGCCTGATCGGCCGGGATCAAGAGATATTGCCCTTGCAGCGTCTCGGCCAGATTGCGGTCGGGCACAGTCGAGAGCTTCACCAGCATCATCCCCTTGTGCGGCCGCGCGGCCTGGATCTCCGTCGGCGCGCAGTCGAGTTCCGTGCCCAGATAGAGCTTCGCGCCGGCCCGATAGCGCTCCGGGAAATCGGTCATCACCGTGACCTTGACCTCGCCGCGAATGCCATGCGCGCCGACGACCTGGCCGATGGCGAGATACCCTGTGGATTGCGGTTTGTTAATCTCCACGCTTCCTTCTCCGTAAATGTTCGGCCTTCGCTGCAACGTACGCACCCTGAGCGGAGCCTGGCGGCTTTTTGCCGGGCGTAGTCGAAGGGGCGGCCCCCTGACGCGCAACGGGGGCGCTTTGCAGCACCCCCGCGCTCATTCAATCATCACAACCAGCCGGCCGCGACCGTTACACGATCTCCAGCACGACCCGCCGATCACCCGCCGCGACTTTCAGCACGGTGCGGATCGCATTCGCGACCCGGCCATCCTTGCCGATCACCCGGCCCATGTCATCACGATCCACATGCAGTTCCAGAACGGTGACGCTGGCGCCCTGGGTTTCCTTGATGGACACCTTGTCTGGGTTATCCACTAACGACTTGGCGATATACTCGACCAATTCTTTCTCTCTCACGGCTCAGCCTCCTTTTCCGGTCTCAAGCGAACACGCTGGAAGGTCACAAGCCTGACGCCTGTGGCCCCCAACCGTAGCCCTTGAAACGACGATCAGGCGGCCGGCGCAGCCTGGGTCGCGTAAACGCCGGAAGACTTCAGCAGGCGCGCGACGGCCAGGCTGGGTTGTGCGCCCACCCCGATCCAGTAGCGCGCGCGTTCCACATTGATGTTGACGGTTTCCGGCTCAGTGCGCGGGTTGAAGAACCCGATGTTTTCGACGATCCGGCCATCACGCGGGGCATGCTGATCGGCCACCACCACACGATAAGTCGGCTGCCGCTTGGCGCCGTGTCGGCTTAGACGAATGCGAACCATTTTTCTACTTGCTCCTTGTTGATATGGGACGGTGAAGGTCCCGAATGCTGGTTACCCGACTCCGCCCCCGGCTTCTCTCGAAGTCCGCGGGCGTAACGCCGGGATTATCCACGTAATAGATCCATCAGCCCGCCGCGCAGACCGCGGCCGCCGCCCTGACCGAGCTGCTTCATCAGGCGCTGCATCTGGCGGAACTGATTCAGCAGATCGTTGACCTCGGTGACGGTGACGCCCGAACCGCGCGCCACGCGACGCTTGCGGCTGCCGTTCAGCACGCGCGGGTCGCGGCGCTCATCGAGCGTCATCGAGCTGATGACGGCCTCGATCTGGCGAAACTGTTTGTCGGTGACCTCAGGCGCGATGTCCTGGGTCATCTTGCCCATGCCGGGGATCATGTCGAGCAGTTGGCCCAGCGGCCCCATCTTCTTGACTTGCTGCAACTGCTTCAGGAAGTCTTCCAGGTTGAACTCGCCCTTGACGAGCTTGCGGCTCATCTTCTCCGCTTCGGCGCGATCAATGTTCTCCCCGGCCTTCTCGATCAGCGTCAGCACGTCGCCCATGCCCAGGATGCGGCTGGCCAGACGGTCGGGGTGGAACGGTTCCAGGGCGTCCAGCTTTTCGCCGACCCCCAGGAACTTGATCGGCACCCCCGTCACCTCGCGCATCGAGATGGCGGCGCCGCCGCGGGCGTCCCCGTCCACTTTGGTCAGGATCAGGCCGGTGAGACCGACCCGCTCGTGGAAGCCCTTGGCGACATTCACAGCCTCTTGCCCGGTCATGGCGTCCGCCACGAGCAGGATCTCCTGCGGCTTGGCGATCGCCTTGATCTGCTCCAGCTCGCGCATCATATCGTCATTGATTTGCAGCCGGCCGGCCGTGTCCAGGATGACGACCTCGTAGGCCCCCTCGCGCGCCCGGCGCAGCGCGCGGGTGACGATTTCGGGCGGCGTGATCTTCGTGCCTTCGCTATGCACGGGGATGTCAATCTGCTTGCCCAGCACTTCGAGCTGGGTCACCGCGGCCGGGCGATAGGTGTCGGCCGCCACCAGCAGCGCGCGGCGGTTGTTGCTCTTGCGCAGGGTCAACGCCAGCTTGCCGGCCATCGTCGTCTTGCCCGCGCCTTGCAGGCCGACCAACATGATGACCAGCGGGGCCGGGCCGGAGAAGTCGAGGCGGGCCGGCTCGCCCAGCGTTTTCAGCAACTCCTCGTGGACGATCTTGATGACCTGCTGGGCCGGGGTCAGGCTCTTCATCACCTCGGCGCCGACCGCCCGTTCCTTGACGCGCGCGACCAGGTCCTTGACCACCTTGTAGTTCACGTCGGCTTCGAGCAGCGCCAACCGCACCTCGCGCAGACCCAGCTCGACATCTTGCTCGGACAATTTGCCCCGCGATGCCAGCTTCTCAAAGACCGCGTTAAGTTTGGTTTGCAAGTTCTCGAACATAGTATTTGATTTTACGAGGGATTGCGTGTTTCGTCAAGTCCGTGCTATAATCTCCTCGGATACTTCATCGGTGCGGGGCGACACCATGATCTACAAGGAATTGCTACCCGACAAAACGACGATTCAGGTGACGTTCGAACTCCCGTCCAGCATCTGGGCCGAGCGGGTGAACTTGGTGGGCGATTTCAACAACTGGGACACCACCAAAGATGAAATGCGCCAGAGCCGGTCTGACGGCAAATGGCGCATCTCGCTCGTGCTTCAGAAGGGCCGCGAGTACGATTTCCGGTATCTTGTCAACGGCCGCGACTGGCACAACGACTGGCACGCCGACAAGTACCGGGCCAACAAGCACGGCACCGACAATTCGGTCGTCTGTACGTGACGCGGCCGGCGCGCGATCCGCGCTAGGGCGCCGCGGAGATCGCGCGCGCCGCGACCGCCGGATGGCCGGGGAGCGGCCGGCCGCCGTCGCCAATCACCTGCAGCAAGGGGCGATGCGTCCGCGGCAGGCGACCTGACCGCGCGTCCGCGGCGACGGCCAGCGCGATGGCGCTCGCCCAGTCGGCGACCGTGGCAACCTCCGGCAGTGTTTGTGCTGCATAGTACGAGATGACGCCCCGCTCTTGCAGCCCCCGTCCCCACCCGAACAGATAATTCCTGGCCTGGCAGGTCAACGCCGCGCCCGCCGGTGACTCCATCACCAGCGCAGTGACCCCCGCCGGCGCCCGGCCGGCCAACAGATTGGTGTGTCAGCAATCGGGCAGCAGCGAGAGCCGCACGCCCGGCGGAAGCGCCAACGCGGCGAAGAGTTCACGCCAGGGCAACCAACGCGACGGCTCGGCCAGGTCTTCCTCCGCAAAAACGAGCGCGGGTTCGGCCCCGGCCGCGTCCGCCGCATCGAGCGGCGCGTAGCCGCCGTGGCCGCTATAATAAAGGAAGAGGTCGCCTTCGGCCCAGCCCGCCCACCGCGCCCGCACCGCCGCCACGCAGCCCAGGAGCACCCCCCGGCTCAGTCGGCCCGCCAGCAGCAGCGTCTCTTCGCTGCGCAGGCCGCGTGCCCGCAAGGCGTCATGGACGGCGCGCAGGTCGTGATGCATAGCCTCCTCGCCATGCCAGGGGCCAGCAAACAGAAGCGCCAGGGTGTTCTGTGTGGCTGTTTTCACGAGAGCAGATCGGCCAACTGCCGCAGCACATAGGTGGGCTGGATGGGCGAGGCGGCCAGGGTTGCGGCATCGGTCGCGCCCGTGAGCGTGAGCGCCGCCGCCATGCCACTGTTCAGCCCCATCGCCACATCGGTCTCCAGCCGGTCGCCGGTGATGATGCAGCGCTGGGGAGGCAGCCCCAACACGCCCAGGATCGCCTCAACCATATAGCGCGAGGGCTTGCCGACCACCGCTTCCACTTGGGTATTCGTGCAGGCCTCGATGGCCGCGATCATCGCCGCGGCGTCCGGCTCGCCGCCGCCCGGCACGGGACAATAGCGGTCGCCGTTCGTCGCAAAGAAGCGCGCGCCGGCTCGAATCGCGTCGAACGCGATTTGCAGCTTGCGGTAGACGAAGGTGCGGTCGAAGCTGGCGATCACCGCATCGGTGCGCCGCGGATCTTCGGTCAACTCGAACCCGGCCGCGGTCAGCACCTCGCACAGCGCCGGCTCGCCCACCACAAACAGCCGGGCGCCGGGCATCCGCCGCTGCAGGAAATCCGCCATCACCAGCGAAGAATTGATGACATCGCCCGGCGGCGTGGGCAGGCCCAACCGCGTCAGCTTGCGGGCATAATCCTCGCGGGTGTGAGACGGGTTGTTAGAGAGGAAGACCGTGCGCCGGCCCAGCCCGCGCAGACGGGCGATGGTCTCGCCCGCGGTCGGCAGCAGCGCATCCCCCAGGTAAACCGTCCCGTCGAGATCAAAAATGTAGGCGTCGTAGAGTTCTGGCATGGCCGCTATTGTACCCG
>CAZYHE010000127.1:795-3744 GCA_964647225.1 uncultured Anaerolineales bacterium | reverse complement strand
ATGCGAGATGATCGTCGTGTTGGGCGATATTGCGGTGGACATCACCAGCCGGCTGCGGCGGCCCCTCGTGCGGGGCAGCGACGCCCCCGCCGAGGTGCGCGTGACGCCGGGCGGCTCCGGCGCGAACGTCGCGGTCTGGCTGGCGCGGCTGGGGCAGGCCGTCACCTTCATCGGCCGCGTGGGCGACGACCCGTTCGGTCGCTGGCTGGCCGAGGATCTGCGCCGCGAGGGCGTGACGCCCGCTCTGGTGGTGGATCAGCAGCGCGGCACCGGGGTCATCCAGGTGCTGGTCGAGCCGGATGGCGAGCGGACGATGGTTCCCGACCGCGGCGCGAGCGCGGTCTGGTCGGCCGACGACGTGCCGGCCGGGCTGATCGCACAGGCCAGCCTGTTGCACGTGGTCGGCTATGTCCTGCTCGACGCCGAGAGCCGCGTCGGCGCGCTGCGGGCGCTGGCCGACGCCCGCGCGGCCGGCGTGCCGATCAGCCTCGACCCCAGTTCGCACGCGCCGCTGCTGGCCCTCGCGCCCGGCGGCCTCTGGGAGCTGGTCGGCCGCGTGACGATCCTCCTGCCCAATCGCCAGGAGGCGGCCGCGTTGAGCAGCCACCCTGCGCCCCAGGACGCCTTGCGCGCCTTGCAGACCCACGCGCAGATCGTCGCGCTCAAGCTCGACGCCGACGGCTGCCTGGCCGGGCGGGGGGATCAGGTCTGGCCGGCGGCCGCGCCGGCGGCGGAGATCGTGAACGCGACCGGCGCCGGCGACGCGTTCAACGCAGCCTTCCTGGCGCGCTGGCTGGCCGATGGCGACATCGCCGCGGCGTGCCGTGCGGGCGTGGCCCTGGGGACGCATGCGGCCACGCTGGCCGCGACGCGCTGACCCCGCGTCTCCCTCGCCGCGGCGTAACGCAAGATGGCATCTTGCGCCGCGCTAAGCCCCGAAGGTTATTGACGCGGGGGGACTCCTATTGTAGAATCGTTGTGATTGACGCGAACGAACTAAATTTGGCACTCGGAGGATCTATGCTGACGAACGTGGCCCGAGCCTGGGGCGCGCACCTGATCCAGCCCGTGGCGCACGCGTTTTCACGCCTGGGGTTTCACCCCAACGCCGTGACCGTGCTGGGATTCCTGCTCAACGTGGGGGTCGCCGCCATCCTGGCGACCGGCCGCCTCCGGCTGGCCGGGGCGCTGCTGATCGCCACCCTGGCCTTCGATGCCGTGGACGGCACGATGGCCCGCACCCAGGGCCGCGTGTCGAGATTCGGCGCCTTCCTCGATTCGACCCTCGACCGCTGGACCGAGCTATTCCTGTACAGCGCATTGGTGTGGCACTACTTGACCGTGGGGCACAGCGTCGGGGTATTGCTGGCGGTCGCCGCCATGGCGACCTCATTCATGGTCAGCTACACGCGCGCCCGCGCCGAAGGGATCGGGCTGACCTGCAAGGAGGGGGTTTTCACACGCTTCGAGCGACTGCTCATGCTCATCATCGGCTTGCTCCTGGGGTTCACCCCGTGGGCCTTAGCCATCATCGCCGCCCTGGCTGGCATCACCGCCGCCCAACGTATCCTGATCACCTATCGCGCGGACCAGACCCAGACGTAGGATCATCGAGTAGGAATTCCGCAATGTTCGGCCTAAACTGGCTCATTTCTGCGTTATCTTTTGCCGCGTTTAGCGTCATCAAAGATAACAAAGAGCACGCTGAGGATCCGGAGCAGCAGGCGCTCTTGGAACGAGCCAGCCGCGCCGATCCGCAGGCGTTGGGCCAGGTGTATGATCAGTACGTCAACCGCATTTATTCGTACATCTATCATCGGGTGGGGCAGGCGGAACAGGCCGAAGACCTGACCGGGCAAGTCTTCGTGCGGATGTTGGAGGCGGTCCGAACCGGGCAGGGTTGGAAGAGTTCGTTTTCGGGATGGTTGTATCGGATCGCCCACAACTTAGTCATTGATTTTTATCGCCGCCGCGGCCGCGCCTCATTTGTAGACATTGACGAGGCGCCGCCCATCATCGCTACCGAAGATGATCCATCGCGCCAGGCGCAAGCCACCCTGGACAGGGAAGACCTGCGCGCGGCGTTGGGTCAACTGACGGAAGAACAGGCGCAGGTGATCACCTTGCGATTCCTGGAAGATCTGAGCATCGCTGAGGTCGCCGCCATCATGGGCAAGAACGAGGGCGCGATCAAAGCCTTGCAATATCGAGCAGTTCTCGCTCTGCGCCGGATTATGCAGCCATGAAGCGACCAACCGGCAAGCTGTCTTTCGACGACGCCTTCAACGAATCCGTAGAGCTCCTGCTTGCGGGGAAGCCGGTGGATGCCTATCTACGGGCGCATCCAGAGCACGCGGCCGAAATCCGGCCGCTCCTGGAAACGACCGGTCTCGTCCTGCAGCAGCGCGCGGTCCCGCCGCGCGCCCCGGCCATCGCCGCGGCCAGCCGCCTGCGCTTTATGAACGCCGCGCGCGACCTGGCTGCGCAAAGGAACGCGGCCGGCATCATCGAACGCCTGAGCGCCTGGTGGGCGGCTGTGTTGGCCGGCTTTGCCGGCCCGCGCCGCGTCTCCTACGCCTTCGCCCTCCTCCTGGCCGTGGTGATGCTGTTCGGCGTTTCCACGACCGGCGTCGTCACCGCGTCCGCGTCGGCCCTGCCCGGCGACCGGCTCTATCAGGTCAAGCGCATCACCGAACAGGCGCAACTCTTGCTGGCGCGCGACGCGGCCGCGCGGGATGCGGTCGAGCAGGAGATCGCCACGCGACGCGTGCAGGAGGCGGAGATCATCAGCGCGCTGCGCCGGCCGGTGGCGAACCTGAACCTGTCGGGGATCATCCAGGCTTTCTCCGACACCGAGTGGCAGGTGGCGGACCTCACGCTCCAGATCACCCCGCGCACCCGGATCACCGGCCAGCGACGGCAGCCGCGGCCACAGCACGCATGCCAGCA
>CAZYHE010000127.1:0-785 GCA_964647225.1 uncultured Anaerolineales bacterium | reverse complement strand
GCCGAGCTGATGGCGCCCGGCGATGGCAGCCTGATCGCCACCGCGCTGCGCGTCAGTCCCGCCCCCGCGCCGGCCGGCGGGGCCGCGCCGGTCGAGACCCCGACGCCGACCGCGCCGCCGCCGGCCCCGACGGAGACTCCGACCGCGCCCGCGCCCACGGCGACCGCCAGCGCCGAGCGGGCCAACGCGGCCAGTGATACGCCGGCGCCCAGCGACACCCCGGCACCGACCTTCACGCCGACGAAGTCGCCCACCCCCACGCGCACACCGACGCCCGTGCCCACCGCCGGCCCCTCACTGACACCCATGGCGTCCACCGGCAAGGGCGAAGGCATCCTGGTCGGCCGAGAGGGCAATATCTGGATCGTGCGCGATGCCGACACGGACCAACGCGTTGTCGTGGACAGCAAGACGGTGCTGGTCGGCGATCCGCAAGTCGGCGACCAGATCGCGGTGATGTGGACGCGCAAAGGCGATATCCACCTGGCGACCCTCATCACGGTCACGCACAAAGCCGGCGCGACCCCGGAGCCGATGGACTTCGTAGGCGCGATCGAAAGAATCGAAGGCGAATGGTGGACGGTGATCAGCAATGCCTTCAGAATCACCTTCAGGGTGACCAGCAACACGGAGATAGACGGCGAGCCGGGGCTGGATCGCCAGGCTGAGGTGGATGCCGAGCGGCGCGCCGACGGCGAAATCTGGGCCAGGAAGGTCGTCGTCCGGTCGCTGACCGAGCACGACTTGCCGGGCATGATCGAGGTTGTGAGCACGAACTACATCGT
>CAZYHE010000126.1:0-9753 GCA_964647225.1 uncultured Anaerolineales bacterium | reverse complement strand
CCGGTGAGCGGCAATTCACCCGGCTCACTCAGGTTACCGTGACTTCCGACGACCAAATCAGCGCGGTGAATCAATTGCTCACCGAAAGTTGGCGGTTGCTGAGCATCGGCTACCGCGCCGATGCGACCGTCTACGTGCTCGGTTGGCGTGAGGAAAAGCCGAAGCCGCGCACCGGCTTCCTTTCACAGGAATAAGTGAGGGGTCCATCCATGAGTGAAAAACCCGAAGTCCCTGGCCTGCCCCCCGACCTTCAGCGGGGCGTCTTCCTGACCACGCTGGACAACATCTACAATTGGAGCCGCACCAAGTCCATGTGGCCGATGGCGTTTGGCCTGGCCTGCTGCGCCATCGAATTCATGGCGATGATGGCATCGCGCTTCGACCTGAGCCGCTTCGGCATGGAGATCATCCGCGCCTCGCCGCGCCAGGCCGACCTGATGTTTGTGTCCGGCACGGTCACGAAGAAGATGGTTCCCAACATCGTGCGCCTCTACAACCAAATGGCCGAGCCGAAGTATGTGCTGGCCGTCGGCGCCTGCGCCACGTCGGGCGGACCGTTCAAGGAAGGCTATAACGTCGTTTCGGGCATTGATAAATACATTCCGGTGGACGTTTATATCCCTGGCTGCCCGCCGACCCCCGAGGCGATCCTCTACGGCGTGATGCGCATCCATGACGCGGTGATGAAGCAATCCATCAAGACAGTGCCCTGGTATCGCAAGGATCAGCGGAACGAGCCGATCACGCTGCCGGTGTTGGGGCCCGATTTGTACAATCCGAAGGATCGTGAGGCGTTGATGAAGATAGTGGGTGAGGCGGGGGTAGACAAGGGGTAAGTAGACAAGGAAACAAGTAGATGGGGGATGGGTTGCAAATAGAGGTGAATAGATGACGCAACTTCTGGAGAGGGCGTTTGCCGAAGCGGCCAAGTTGCCGGCGCCTGATCAAAACGAATTCGCTGAGTGGATCCTTAACGCATTGTCCTCCGAACGACGTTGGGCGGAGGCTTTTGCCGGGTCTCAAGATGTCCTGGCAATGCTGGCGGACGAAGCGTTGGCTGAGCATCGCCAAGGTCGGACGTTGCTGCTTGACCCGGAAAGTCTATGAAGTCGCACACCACGGAACGGTTTCGGAAGTCACTTGCCATGTTACCGGAACGTATCCGTGGCGAGGCGCGAGAGGCGTACCGACTCTTTCGCCGGAATCCAAGGCACCCAAGCCTGCATTTCAAGCCGATTCACCCCACCAAATCAATCTATTCGGTACGGGTGGGGATTGACTATCGGGCAGTCGGGGCACGTGATGGGGAAGACATTGTCTGGTTTTGGATCGGCTCGCACGAAGAGTACGACAAATTAGTTGCACGGCTACGAAGCATGTAACCAAAGTGCGAGAGCAAAAGGTGCCATATGCCGAACGGTGGTCATGTTTGTTGCGAATACTGCACATACAGTCGGCGCTCGCCCGGAAAATGTGATGTCTTTGGGATAGAGACTAGTCCATTCGTCCTTTGTCGCGCTTTCCGAACGCCCGGGCAGTCTCATCAAAAGGCAAGGAAACAATGGCCCTTGTTGGAAGATCTGGAACCAGGTGTAGTCTATCGGATTGACAATGATACCTTTTCAGCGGGGAAGCCGCGACCGCTATACAGAATGACGCGGGCGTAGAGAGCAGAGAAGGAGCATGAGGACATGAGGGATACCAGTTATGCGACAGAATTGGCAAGAGCAGTGATTGATTTCGAGAGTGGTTCTGAAGGACGGATCGAGCGACTGCTATTCAAGGAGGATAGTCAAGAAGGCATCCGCTTCTCATGGTGGCGAGAAAAGAGGATGATTCCCCGCCCTCTCGATCTCACAGAAGAAGAGCTCCTGGCGTTGTTTAGAAACGCACTCCAAGAAGGAGTCTTCTCAGAGGATTTCTTACTCAAACTGAGAGCTATGCTTTACAGTAGGTGACTTGCATCCAGGGCGTTGCTGGTTATGTACTTCCAGGTGGTATTTAAACCAAGCGATGAAGGCGGCTTCACGGCCTATGTTCCCGCCCTGCCAGGCTGCATCAGCGAAGGCGATAGTGTAGAGGAAACCTTGGCCAATACTCAGGAAGCTATCGCGCTTTACCTTGAGCTGCTTTAATTGATGGCTCTGTTTATTCAAATGAGGAAACCATGGCTGATACGATAGCGCAAACCGCGGTTCCCGCGCTTCCTTTCAACGACGCCGTTCATGGGGCCGTGACCGAGGTCACCAAAACCGGGCTGATCGTCGCCGCCGACAAGCTGCGCGAGCTGGCCACCTATCTGCGCGAGCAGCAGGGCTATGACTACCTCTCGATGGTCACGAGCGTGGACTGGCCGCAATACCTCGAGGTAGTCTACTACCTTTATCAGATAGGTACACCTGCCCGTGACGCGAAGACCGACCTCACCGTGTCACCCGGTCACCCTGTCACCCTGTCACCAGATCCCCTGGTGCTCAGGGTGCGCCTCCCTGACAAGGCCAACCCGGAGCTACCCTCGCTTTACAGCGTGTGGCCCGGCGCGGACTTGCAGGAGCGGGAAGTTTACGACATGATGGGCATCCGCTTCACGGATCACCCCAATCTGCGCCGCATCCTCCTGTGGGATGGCTTCGAGGGCTGGCCGCTGCGCAAAGATTACAAGGAATCGTACCACGAAGAGGACGCCAAGCCCTTCAAGAGCCGCCACCCGGACGGCAATCACTTATGGGCCGAAGATCGCGTCCCCTGGAAAGACAACACCTCCTACCCGGTCGGCTGGGATCCCGATCTATGGACGTCGCCAGAAGTACAATATCGGAAGATCATGCAGGTAGATGGCGGCAACGGTGAGTTCAAGACCGATCGCGTCCTGGTCAACATGGGGCCGCAGCATCCCAGCACGCACGGCGTGTTCCGCATGGTCGTCGCGGTGGATGGCGAAAATGTCGTCGGGCTGGAGCCGGAGATCGGCTATCTGCACCGCTGCCATGAGAAGATCGGCGAACGCAACACCTACATCATGAACATCCCGTTCACCTACCGGCTGGACTACATCACCTCGATGTCGAACAACTTCGGCTACGTCCTGGCGGTAGAGAAGCTCACGGGGATCCAGGTGCCGGAACGCGCCGACTATATCCGCGTGATCATGGCCGAACTGACCCGGATCGTCAGCCACTTCATTGCCGTCGGCTTCCTCTTCAACGACCTGGGCGCGTACTTCACCCCGGCGCTCTACGGCCTGCGCGAGCGGGAGCTGATGCTGGATCTGTTCGAGGCGGCCGCCGGCTCGCGCATGATGTGCAACTACCTGCGCTTCGGCGGCGTCTTCGCCGACCTGCCCGCCGGGTGGGTGGAACGGGCCAAAGACCTGGTCTGGAACCGCCTGCCGCGCATAATGGAGAATTTCGAGACCCTGATGGCGGGCAACGAAATCTTCGAGTCGCGCTGCCGCGGGGTGGGCGTGCTGACCGCTGCCGAAGCCACCGCCTACAGCATGGCCGGCCCGATGCTCCGCGCCTCCGGCGTGCCGTATGACCTGCGGAAAGCCCGCCCCTACTCGATCTACGACCGCTTCGAGTTCGACGTATGCACGCGGCCGGAAGGGGATGTGTGGGCGCGCTTCCGCGTGCGGATGGACGAGATTTACCAGAGCATCCGCATCCTGAAGCAGGCGCTCGACGGCATTCCAGCGGGGCCGGTGATGCCGCCCGGCAAGAAGCAATATCAGGTGCGCGTGCCGGCCGGCGAGGCGTATGGCGCGGTCGAAGGGCCGAAGGGCGAGTTGGGCTTCTACGTCGTCAGCGACGGCAAAGCCAACCCCTACCGTTATCACGTCCGCGCGCCGACCTTCATCAACCTGACCAGCCTCGAAAAGATGTGCATCGGCCACAAGATCGCAGATTCAGTCGTAATTTTGGGCGCGATTGATATTGTGTTGGGTGAGGTGGATCGGTAGACTGGGAACTTGGGAGATTGGTAACTTGGTAACTTAGTAAATTGGTAGATTGGGCGACCAAGTCCACCAATCTACCAATTTACCAATCTACTAATCTACCAACCTACCAACGAAGGAGCAACCCATGTTCGGATCTGGTGTACTCAAAGGTCTGGGCGTTACGCTGAAGGAATTCGTCGGCACGTATGTGGACGACATCAAGAAGATCCCCAGCCGTTACGCGGGTGGGCGGCAAGAACTGGATCAGAGCAACGCGTCCGCGCAGACCGGCCTGTTCACGGTGCAGTATCCCGAAGAGCGGCGCAAGCTGGCCGAGCGGTTTCGCTACATCCCCGTCTTGATCTACGATGCGGAGACGGGCGAAGATCGCTGCACCGCGTGCGGCATCTGCGCGAAAGTCTGCCCGCCGCAGTGCATCTGGATCGTGCGCGCCAAGGACGAGCGGGGCAAGCCGATGACGAAGCCCGCCGAGTTCTTCATTGATGCGTCCATCTGCATGAACTGCGGCCTGTGCGCGGAGTTTTGCCCCTTCGACGCCATCAAGATGGATCACGACTTCGAGATCGCCGCGTATCAGCGGATGCCGAGCCTGCTTTTCGATCTGCAAAAGCTGCGCGTGCCCACCACCTACTACGCGCGCATCCGGCCGACCGACTGGACCGATGAGGAGGCCGCGCGCGAAGCCGAGAAGGCTGAAAAGGCGGCGAAGGCGGCCGCAAAAGCCGCGCCAGCCGCCAAGCCCGCAGCCCCCGCCGCAACTGGCGACACGGCCGCGCCACCCGCCGCGGCCGCCCCCGCGCCGCGCGCCGCACTGACGCCGGAGGAGATCGAACGCCGCAAGGCCGAAGTCGCGGCCAAACGCGCGGCAAAGGCGGACCCCGCGAACTCTGAAAGCCAATGAAGTGACCGTGGTTTGCGAAGCGTCGGTTATTTCAATTACCACAAGGAACACATGAATCAATTACTACGGCAACGGATAAGTGTAGACGCTAAGATCATGGTTGGCAAGCCTATCATCCGTGGCACTCGTATTCCGGTCGAACTCATCGTGCGTATGCTCGCTCAAGGTGTTCCAGAAAGCGACATCTTGCGAGAGTATCCGCGCTTGAAGCTCGAAGACATTCGCGCTGCGCTGGCCTACGCTGCCGAAACATTGGCAAACGAGGATATCCTACCGATGGCTCTGGCCGCGTAGGTTGATCCCATGCAGTTCGTTGTAGACGAGTCCACTGGCGTAGCCGTCATCGAGTACCTGCGTAACGCAGGACATGACGTAGTCGCCGTCTGTGAGGTCATGCCTCAAGGTGACGATCGCGATATTATGACCGAAGCCGCGGCAGCCGCGCGGATTCTCATCACAAACGACAAAGACTTCGGCGAGTTGGCTTTTCGGAGTGGCCAAACATATCACGGTGTGCTGTTTCTGCGCCTCCATGACGAGAGCCCGATCAATCGTGTGAGAGTCGTCAGATCGGTCATGGAGAACTACCAGAACCGATTGTCCGGCAACTTCGTTGTCGCTTCTGAGGGGGGCATACGAATCCGCCCCAGCCTCAGTTTGGTCAAATCCAAACAGACCGGATGATGGGGTTAGCCGAAGAGGCCCGGAAGTCCTGGGGGCCGAGGATACGGTCAAAGCGGGAGAATCCTTACAGCCAAAGGCGGCCATCTTGGTGCATGATGATATCTCTGAACGTGTATGATTTGCCGAACAAGGGAGCCTGAAACATGACTACCATCGCTTTACTCGTCGGGGCGTTGTCCCTGATCATCGCCTACCTGGCTTTCCGCCGCGCGGATGCGGTCGAGAAGCGCCTGGCCGAGACGAACAACAAGCTCGGGGAGATCGTTGCACAGCTTGCGCAGGCAGCCGGCGAAACCCGCGAGGGGCTGGCCGGGCTGCGCCTGGAGATGCGCCAGCGCGCCGGCGAGCCGAGCTTCGCGCTCGACATGACCATCGCCGATGCCATGAGCGTGCATCCGAAGGTCACCGAGGTGCTGGCGAGCTTTCACCTGGGCGGGTGTTCGCATTGCGCAGTCAGCGACGTAGACACGATCGAGGGCGCCTGCCAGAGCTACGGCATTGACCAGCGGGCGCTGATGACCGCGCTGAACCAATTGATTGACCCGAAGAGCGGTGGCTCGGCGGGGCCGATCAAGGTATCAAACATGAAGTTAGAGATCTAATGTATCCGAAAGCTGAACTACTCTTTCCGCCGCGGCTGATGGCCTCGCTGCGCACCCTGCGCGGGCCAGAGTGGGCCGATCTGGTGGCGCGCGTCGCCAAGCTGCCGGAGACCGAGCCGGACAGCCTGGCGTTTACCTTGATGATGATCCGCATGGATGGCTGCATCAAGTGCCATGAGGGGAGCTTCAAGTATATGCGCGGCTGCCAACTATGCGCGACGCAGACTGTGATGCAATTCAAGGGTTCCGACGGGGATCTGCTCCTCTTGTATCAAAAAGCGCGGCGCGATGTGGATGCGTATCTTGCCGGCCAACCGGTCGAGGAAGACGCGCTGATGGAGCCGGTAGCCGCGGAGGAGTAGGGCGGATATGGCTGCAAATAAACAGGTCGCCGTCATTGGGGCCGGGCCGGCCGGCTTGGCTGCGGCATACGACCTCGTCAAGGCCGGCCAGCGCGTGACGATCTATGAGGCCGCGGCCGAAGTAGGCGGGCTGGCCGCGGGGTTCAAAGCGCCGCACTGGGATTGGCGGCTGGAAAAATTCTATCATCACTGGTTCGCCAGCGACCGGCACATGCTGGGGCTGATTGACGAGCTTGGCTGGCGCGACCAGGTGCTCTTTCCCCGACCTTACACCGTCATCTACTGGCAGGGCAAGTTCTACCCGTTCGACTCGATCACCTCCACGATCCCGGCTTTCCTGCTACGCCACTTCCCGCTGACCGATGTCATCCGCTACGGCCTCGCCGGCATCTACCTGCGGTTTCTGGCCCGCTGGCAGCCATTGGAGAAGGTCACCGCGGCCGAGTGGACGCGACGCTGGTTCGGCCAGCGGGTGTACGATCTGCAATTGCGGCCGCTGCTGGTGGGCAAATTCGGCGAGGAGAACCTGCGGATCGTGAACATGGCTTGGCTCTGGGCGCGGCTGCGGAGCCGGACGACCCGGCTGGGCACGTTCGTCGGCGGATTCCAGGCCTTCCTGGACAAGCTGGCCGACCACCTACGCGCCCGCGGGGTGGATATCCGCCTGGCCGCGCCCGTGACGACCATCCGCGCGGCAACAAGCGCCGACGGCGCGCCGCAACTGCGCGTCGAGACGGCGACGGACGCGGCCACTTATGACGCGGTCATCTCGACCAGCTCGCCCGCGTTGATGGCGCGCTTGGCCCCCGACCTGCCCGCCAGCTACACCGCCAGCCTCCAGGCGCTCAAGTCCATGGGCGCGGTCGTGCTGGTCGTGGCGCTCGACCGCCAACTGACCCAGTACTACTGGCACAATCTGCCCAAGGAGGCCGGTTTCCCCTTCCTGGCGCTCGTCGAGCACACGAACTTCATCCCGGCCGAGCACTACGGCGGCGATCACCTGATCTATTGCGGCGACTACCTGGACCCCTGCCACGAGTATTTCACCATGAGCAAAGAGGCGCTGCTGGAACGCTTCTTGCCTTCGTTCAAGCGCGTCAATCCGGCGTTCGACCGCAGTTGGATCCGCGATACCTGGCTCTGGAAGACCGCGTACGCGCAGCCGGTCCCGCCGGTGAACCATTCGCGCAACATCCCGCCGATCCAGACCCCCGTGCCGGGCCTCTATTTCGCCAGCATGAGCCAGGTCTACCCGTGGGACCGCGGCACGAACTTCGCCGTCGAAATCGGGCGGCGGACGGCTGGGATGGTTAAGGAATATCTGGGAAAATAGTGCGTATTACGTATTGCGTAGTACGTGGTTCGTGCAGAGGTTGCGCGCAACACGCAATACGCAACACGCAATACGTAAGACACAACTGGAGATACCACAGACATGTTCGGAAAATCGAATCCGCGCGTCACAAAAGATCAGGTGCTTGGCGCGCTCAAGACTGTACAGGAACCGGAGCTGCATCAAGACCTGGTGACGCTCAACATGGTCAAAGATATCGTGGTCGAAGACAGCCACGTTGCTTTCACCGTGACGTTGACGACCCCCGCGTGCCCGTTGCGCCATCAGATCGAGGCGGAAACACGGGCGGCGGTGATGAAGGTGCCAGGCGTGAAGGAAGTGGCCGTCACGTTCGACGCGCAGGTGCGGGGCGACAACCGCATCCCGACCAAGCTCGACGTGCCCATCAAGAACATCGTCGCGGTGGGCAGCGGCAAGGGCGGGGTGGGGAAGTCCACGATCGCGGTGAACCTGGCCGTGGCCCTGGCGCAGATGGGCGCAAAGGTGGGCATCCTCGACGCCGACATCTACGGCCCGAACGTGCCGATGATGTTGGGCGTGGCCGAGCTGCCGCCGCTGACCGGCGAGCAGATGACCCCGGCATTCGCCCACGGCGTCGAGATCATGTCCATCGGCTTCCTCGTGCCCGATGGCGAGGCGCTCATCTGGCGCGGGCCGATGCTGCACAAGGCGATCCAACAGCTCTTCACCGATGTGGCCTGGGGCGGGCCATCGGGCGCGGGCGCGGCCGGCCTGGATTACCTGGTCGTTGACCTGCCGCCCGGCACCGGCGATGCGCAACTCAGCCTGTCGCAACTCGTACCGCTGACCGGCGGCATCATCGTCAGCACGCCGCAAGAAGTGGCGCTTTCCGATGCCCGCCGCGGCTTCACCGCGTTCCAGCGGTTGAGCGTGCCCGTGCTCGGCATCGTGGAGAACATGGCCGGCGCGGTGTTCGGTACCGGCGGCGGTGAACAGGCCGCGGCGGCGTTGGGCGTGCCATTCCTGGGCCGCATCGAACTGGAGCCGGCGATCCGCGAAGGGGGCGACGATGGCCAGCCCGCGGTCGCCTGCTGCCCGGAGTCGCCGCAAGCCGGCGCCTTCCGGGCCATCGCCCAGCAGATCGCCGCGCAGGTCAGCGTGCTGAACGCCCGGCGCCCGGTCGGGCCGCGGTCGCCGATCAAGCTGGAGATGGGCGCGAACTAAAGCCACAAATCGGGGTACTGGGGAGGCGCTCATGGAAATCTTCAAGGATGACGAGGAAGGGTACTTGCGGTGGGTAGCACTCAACCCAGGCGGGAAGATCACGGCTTGCGGCTTCTGTGCTCCCTGATCCGTTCAGGGAGTAACGATAGGACAATGCCAAATGGACACAATAAACACACTCACAAGCGCAATGCCGGTTTTGCCTTTACCCGCCGAGGCCGAAGTGCGCTATCGCATGGAAGTTGTTTTTCGCCTGACAGTTACGCCGTTCGTCGCCCGCCAGAACGCCAACGTTTACTTGCTTATGAATGCCGGGAACATGCTTTCGGCCGACGAGCCTGGCCTGGTATTGGGCGAGACGCCATACTGGCAGGTACCGGTCTTCTGCGCTTTTCCAGAATTCAGCCGTCGGGAGCAGATCGGCGTGCTGGCGGTGGATGTCAACAGCGGAGCGATCTTGTTGGAACATTCCTACCCGTCCTCGCCTCAGGAGATAGAGCGCCGTGCCGAAGCCATCTATCATTCCCTTGAAGCATCATCAACAAGAGCATAGCGCCAGTTGTCTGGCTGCGTGTGTCGTGATGGCGTTATCGCATGTGGGAGTGAGTGTTCCCGAAGCAGAAGTGCGGCGTGTCGTGAAGGCGCGTCCCTATGCGGGCAGGCCTCCGAGGACGCTGCTCCGTCTAAGTGAGCTCGGGTACGTCGGC